>CAZCKW010000089.1:0-4402 GCA_964499375.1 uncultured Dehalococcoidales bacterium | reverse complement strand
GAACGGGGTCACCAGTCCGAATCTGGTTGTGGGCTTTTAAAATAAAGGAGGTTAATCTAATGGCGAAAAAAGTTTATGAGCGCACTAAGGAGCATGTGAATATAGGCACTATAGGGCATGTTGATCATGGGAAAACTACATTGACAGCGGCGATGACCCAGGTATTAGCTAAATCGAGTATGGCGGAGTTCAGGCCGTTTGATTCTATAGATAATGCTCCTGAGGAGAAAGCCAGAGGATTAACTATTGCTATCTCTCATATTGAATATGAAACGGAAAAACGCCATTATTGTCATGTTGATTGTCCAGGGCATGCTGACTATATAAAGAACATGATTACCGGTGCAGCTCAGATGGATGGAGCCATTCTAGTAGTGGCTGCTGACGATGGGCCTATGCCGCAGACCAGAGAGCATGTACTTCTGGCTCGTCAGGTGGAGGTCCCTCGTATGTTGGTGGCTCTCAATAAAGTTGATGCGATGGAAGACACTGAATTGCTGGACCTGGTAGAGATGGAAGTCAGAGATTTACTTAAGAAGTATAACTTCCCTGGTGATGAGATACCTGTTGTGCGTGTGAGTGCCCTTAAATCTCTGGAGTGTGGTTGTGGTAAGAGGGAGTGTCAATGGTGTGGTGCAATATGGAAGTTACTGGATGCTGTAGATGAATATATTCCTTTGCCAAAAAGGGAAAAAGACAAACCTTTCTTGATGCCTGTGGAGGATGTATTCAGTATAAAAGGGCGTGGAACTGTACCCACGGGAAGGGTGGAGCGAGGTATTATTAAGCCAGGGGACGAGGTTGAAATTGTGGGATTGAAGGAGACCAGAAAGACAGTAGTAACCAGCGTAGAAATGTTCCATAAGATGGTAAATGAAGCTGAGCCTGGAGATGCTATTGGGCTACTACTGCGAGGCATAGACCGAGAAGAGATAGAGAGAGGACAAGTTCTAGCTGCGGTAGGCAGTGTCAAGCCTCACACTGACGCAGAGACTGAGGTATATATATTAAAGAAAGAGGAAGGTGGGAGGCATACTCCATTTTTCAGTGGATATAAACCTCAGTTCTTCATCAGGACGGCAGATATCACCGGTGTTATAAGTCTGCCTGGGGGTGTTGAGATGGCTATGCCTGGTGATAGCTTGACTCACATGAACATAAAGACTATCTACCCTGTGGCTATGGAGGAAGGATTGCGTTTTGCTATCAGAGAGGGAGGTAGGACAGTAGGTGCTGGTGTGATAACCAAAGTGGGCGCATAAACATGGCCAAGAAGAAGGGAGGGCTGCGCACAATTATTCATTTAGCTTGTAGCCAATGTCAGCAAAGGACATATACTACTGTCAAGAATAAGAAAAATGACCCTCGAAGATTAGAGTTGAGGAAGTACTGTCCAAGTTGTCGTATTCATACCCTGCATCGAGAAGCAAAGTAGTCTATGAGAAGTCGAGGGCAAAAGGCTAAAGCGGTCAAGTCTGTAGCTACGTCAGCTAAGAAGAAATCAAGACTGAGTTTCTTTGGGGATGCTGTAGAAGAGCTAAAGAAAGCACGCTGGCCAACTAGGCAGGAAACTGTACGCTTGAGCATTATTGTTCTTATTGTTTGTGTTGTTATAGGAGTTATTTTAGGTGCTTTGGATTATGGCTTCAGTAAGTTCTTTGTTGATTTTATTTTGGCGGGTTGAGAACAATGTCTGATGGGCAGTGGTATTTGTTATATGTATCTTCCGGGCGTGAAGAGAGAGCTAAGAGGAACTTAGAGCAGCGCATAAAGTACATGGATGCCGGTGATAAAATATTTCAAGTAGTGATACCGACAACTAATGAGATTGAAGTTAAAGGTGGGAAGCGCAGGGAAGTAAGTAAAAAAGCCTTTCCTGGTTATATTATAGTTTGCATGAGTCTGGATGAGTATAGCTGGGATATAGTGCGAAATACTCCTGGTGTTGCCGGTTTTGTTAGCTCTGGTGATAGGCCTATGCCTTTAGCTGAAGAAGAGGCAAAAACTATTCTGAACAGGATGGAGGAAGCTCCTTCGGAGGTTAAGGTCGCTTTTAAGAAAGGAGATAGTGTCCGAGTAACCAGCGGTCCATTCGTGGATTTTATCGGCAAAGTGGAGGAATTTAGCTTGGATAAAGGTAGAGCTGTGGTTATGTTATCGCTATTTGGTAGAGAGACACCTGTGGAATTAGACTTTTTAGGGGTAGAAAGGATATAACATGGCAAAGAAGGTTCGGGCAGTCGTTAAATTACAGATGCCGGCGGGTCAGGCTACACCAGCGCCGCCAGTAGGGCCGGCTTTAGGACAACATGGTATTAATATCATGGCTTTCTGTAAAGAATATAATGAGCGGACTACTTCTCAGGAAGGTTTCATTATTCCTGCGGAAATAACAATATATACTGATAACTCATTTAGTTTTATTACCAAGATGCCACCTGCTTCTGACTTATTACGGCGTACTTTAGGGATTGAGAAGGGTAGTGGTAACCCTAAAAACGATAAAGTAGGTAGTATTAGTAAAGACAAGCTTTATGAGATTGCTAGGAATAAAATGAAGGACCTTAATACTACTGATGTTGATAAGGCGGCGAGCATTATTAAAGGCACGGCTCGAAGTATGGGAGTAGAGGTGGAATAAATGACAAAGCGTGGTAAGAAGTATCAGGAAGCCAGCAAATTTGTCGGTAGTTTACAACTCTACTCACCTGAAGAAGCCATTGACCTGGCTAAAAAAGCTTCGTATGCTAAATTCGATGAAACAGTTGAGCTCCACTTGAGGATGGGAGTTGACCCACGCAGTGCTGATCAGCAAGTACGTGGTGTGGTCTTGTTGCCTAATGGGTTGGGTAAAAGGATACGCGTTATTGTTTTTACCCAGGGAGAAGCAATAAAGTTAGCTGAAGAAGCTGGTGCTGATTATGCCGGCGCGGACGAACTTATTAAGAAGATTGAGGATGGGTGGTTTGAATTTGATGTATCCATAGCTACTCCAGATATGATGCCTAAGGTAGCCAAACTTGGACGTATATTGGGAAGGCGAGGTTTAATGCCTAATCCCAAGTCTGGTACCGTTGTATCGCCTCAGGATTTATCCAGAGCCATAAACGAGGCGCGTAAGGGGAGGGCAGAGTTTCGTCTGGACAGAACAGCTATTATTCATCTGCCTGTAGGCAAAATAAGCTTTGACAAGGATAAACTCCTGGAAAATCTGGGAGCAATAATTGAGGCTATTGTTAAAGCAAAGCCCAGTGGGGCTAAAGGACAGTATATTAGAAGCATATCGTTATCTTCCACTATGGGGCCAGGATTTAAGCTGGAGCTTAAATCAGCGATGGCTTTGGTTGCTTAGCTGTTTGTGTTATAATTAGTCAGGAGCCGATGACGGCAGGTACCATTGTATTGGAATAGGGGATGGGGTTGTAGCAGTAACTTATCCCCGGGATGGTTTAAATGTTAGCCTGCTGAGGTTTGAATTAGCCCTGTGTCATTGGCACAGGGATTTTTATTTGTGTGATGGAGATATGTTAAAAGAGAAGAAAAGACAGATTATTGATAAACTGGCAGATGATTTATCTCGAAGTACTATTATTATCACCACCAGTTACCAGGGCCTTGCAGCGAGGGAGGTGGCTGAGTTGAGGCGGACTTTGACTGATGCAGATGTTAGTTTCCATGTGGTTAAGAATACTTTAGCTTGTTTGGCTGCACGAAGAATTGGCAAAGAGCAACTTGAGGGCGTTATTGATGGTCCAACAGCCATGGCTTTTGGCTATGATGATGTGGCCAGGGTAGCCAAAGTCCTGAGCCAGTGTTTAAAATCGAGGGGCTCGGTTGTGCAGATTAAGGGAGGTTTACTGGGAGAACGAGTGCTGAGTGCTAATGAGGTTATAGCTCTGGCTAATTTACCACCCAGAGAGGAACTCATCGCTCAATTAATAGCTCAGCTACAAGCTCCTGTAAGAAGTTTACATAATGTCCTGAGTTCCCCAATATATGGGGTATATAGTGTACTACAAGCAAGAATACGAAGTCTGACTGAATGATTTAAGGAGGGATATATGCCAGAAGAGACAAAGGTGGAGAAGAAAGAGGTAAAAGAGAAGAAGAAATCTACAAAAGCAAAAAGTGAACCCGTACAGATGACCAAAGAGGAGATCATTACCGTTATTAAAGGCATGACGGTTATGGACTTAGCTGACCTGGTTAAATCTTTGGAGGATGAATTTGGAGTTAGTGCTGCACCTGTAGCGGCTGTAGCAACGACGGCTCCCGGTCAACAAGCTGAAGCGCCTGAGGAAGAGGAAAAAACAGAGTTCAACATTACTTTAAAGGACATTGGTGAGCGGAAAATTGAGGTTATTAAAGCAGTGCGGGCGGTAACCGATTTAGGATTAAAGCA
>CAZCKW010000088.1:0-4518 GCA_964499375.1 uncultured Dehalococcoidales bacterium | reverse complement strand
ATTCGGATTGAACCGGAGAGCGTTGCAAACTTCATATAAAACTAGAGAGGAACTCATGAGCATTAATGTTCCCTCGCATAAGAACTATCCGTGTGTCACCCATATAATAGATTGGGATTTATACCTGGCTATGACTTGATGGGATACTTTGACATATATATCAAGCTTGTGAAAAGATGGATAGGTAGGGCAAGAGAAGTGGTGAACTATTGTTTTATTGGCTCGAACGGTGATATAAGAAGATGGCTCAATGCTCGATTAAATTCGATAGGAGGTTATAGAAAAAATGGCAGTAGCAGAGATAAATGTCATACCTCTAGGGACAGGTACTCCCTCACTCAGCAAGTATGTGGCCAGCGCAGTTAAAGTCTTGCAGCAGGAGAAGGACATAAAGTACGAGATAAACTCCATGGGGACGGTTATAGAAGGTGATTTGGACAAGATTTTTGCTGTGGCAAGGAAAATGCACGAAGCGCCTTTTCGTGAGGGGCTCGCCAGAGTGGAAACTATAATCAAAATCGACGACCGGCGAGACAAAGCTTTGAGCATGGGCGGCAAGATAAGCTCACTGAAGAGAAAGTTAGGATGCTAGCTTAGCAGGCAAGAGACACCCTCACCTTAATCCTCTCCCATCAAGGGAGAGGGAGTTTGCTAGAGACCCTTTGCGGCGTTCAGGGCATCTATCCAAACAATCTCAGCATAATTAATGCCGAAATCAAAAGATAATGTGGTATTGTCGGTCTCTAAAAAATATTGTTTCCACCTATCACCCCAGCACCACCATAAACAGTAATGCTGACAGTCATCGTTCTATACACGCCCCATGCTGCCAGTTTTCATCTAATCAAAGTATTGTGCTAACATTCTATAAATAGAGAAACATTTGCAAGAGATTCTTCGCCCGTAGGGCTCAGAATGACAATATAAGAAGCCTAGAATGACAATAGGGGTGCCTAAATGACAATGGGAGAGGCTCAGTATAATGATACTGAGCACGCTAAACAATCTATAAAGCAGGTTTTTTGCACTTTGCTAAACCTGATGCTAAAATGCCAGAGAATGATGCTTAGCGATCACACAACCACAGAGAAGATTGCTAAAGGCAAGATCGTTTTCGAGCCTCTCCACCTCGATTTTATCAAGGAGCATTAATGCTAATGCCACCTGTAGAATATATGGATCGTGCTCTATCCTTAGCTAGATTAGCTATGGGGTATACCAGTCCTAACCCAGCAGTGGGTGCTGTCATCGTCAAAGAGGGGGCCGTTGTGGGCAGGGGATATACGCAGCCTGCTGGCTCAGATCACGCCGAAGTGATAGCACTTAACCAGGCCGGTGACAACGCGAAAGGTGCCACGATGTATGTTACTTTAGAACCATGCTGCCACTATGGGCGTACCCCTCCCTGCACCCACGCCATAATCAACGCTGGTATTTCAGAAGTGTACATAGCATTAATTGACCCAAATCCTCTGGTTTCAGGTCATGGGATAAGAGAGTTAAATGAAGCCGGCATTAAAACTTATATCGGAGTATACCAGGAGAAAGCTTATAAAATAAACGAAGCTTATATTAAATTTATCACCACCGGCTTGCCTTTTGTTATCGCTAAATTTGCCATGAGCCTTGATGGCAAGATCGCCACCAAAACTGGCTGCTCTAAATGGATAAGCAGCGAAGACGCCAGGAGGTATGTGCACGTCTTGCGTCATACTGCTGATGCTATTATGGTTGGAGTAAACACTGTTATTGCCGATAATCCCAGGCTCACCGCCAGAGGCTGCTGCGGCAAAGGTGGCGAGCCAAAGACACAACCGCTGCGCTTGATCGTCGATAGCAACGGAAGAACGCCGTTGGATGCCCAGCTCTTCAAGCAACCAGGAAAAACTTTGCTCGCTGTAGTCAAACCTTTCGATATAGAAAAGAAAAAAAAATTTGTCCAAATTGGGGTTGAAGTGCTGGAATTGCCGGGGGGAGAAGGGCTGGTAGACCTGGAAGAGTTGTTTAAAGTCTTGGGGAAACGAGGCGTAGTAACTGTTTTAGTAGAAGGAGGAAGCAAACTCCTGGGCTACCTCTTTGACCACTGCATGGTGGATAAGGTGTTAGTCTTCATCGCACCGATTATAATTGGCGGCATAGAGGCTAAGACCGCAGTAGGCGGGAATGGAGTTGACAGCGTAGTTGATGCTCTTTGCCTCAACCATGTCAACATAATGAACTTCGGCGATAACATACTGGTTAGCGGGTATGTCGAGAAAGAATCCCCGCAAAATTTGCAACTTTTGCGGGAGTAATAATATGTTCACCGGCATAATTGAGGAAATTGGCACAGTTAAAGAAGCAAGCCCAAATCGTCTACGAATTGAGGCCAGAAAGGTGCTTGAAGGCATGAATACAGGCGATAGTATCGCTATTAACGGAGCTTGCCTGACTGTTACCTCTTTAAACGAGAGTGCATTCATTGTTGATGTTATGCCTGAGACACTACATCGAACCAATATTGGCGGGCTTCATTATGGTGACCAGGTAAATCTGGAAAGAGCACTGGTAGCAGGTGGACGCTTGGGCGGTCATCTGGTATTAGGTCACATCGATGATACAGGTGAGGTGATGACAGTAATTCCTGAGGAAGCTGCGCATATTATGCGGATCTCGACTCCTTCCGGGCTAATGCGTTATACAGCCATTAAGGGTTCCATCGCCGTTGATGGTGTTAGCCTCACAATTGCAGACCTTGATGATTCTTCCTTTACTATATCCCTGATATCCTATACTATGAAACACACTACCTTAGGTAATAGAAGACCCGGTGATAGGGTTAATTTGGAGACAGACATCATAGCCAAGTATATAGAACGGCTCAGAGAGCAAAGCAGTCCTGGCTTAACTCTCAAATCCCTTGAGGAATATGGATTCGCCACAAATGAGGCTTAAAAATGTTAGCTACAATACCAGAAGCAATTGAAGATATAAGAGAAGGCAAGTTTATCATCATCATCGATGATGAAACCCGTGAGAACGAAGGCGACCTGGCAATAGCGGCAGAGAAAGTTACTCCCGAGGCCATAAATTTTATGGCAAAGCATGGTCGGGGGCTAATTTGCCTTCCCATCATCAGGCAGAGACTTGATGAATTAGGAATACCGCTAATGGTTCAGGACAATACCTCCAAAAACTGCACTGCCTTTACAGTATCTATTGAAGCAAAAACCAAAATAACTACTGGTATTTCCGCCTCTGATAGAGCACAAACCATAAAAACAGTACTCGACCCCAACAGTAAGCCAAACGATTTAGCCCGTCCAGGGCATGTATTTCCCATTCGAGCCAAGGATGGAGGAGTACTGGTGCGGGCGGGCCACACTGAGGCTGTCGTTGATTTAGCCAGATTAGCCGGACTTTACCCCGCCGGTGTCATATGCGAGGTTATGAATGAAGATGGCACTATGGCACGCTTGCCTGAACTTGAGATTCTAGCCTCTACATACGATTTCAATATCATAACAATTACTGATTTAATATCCTACCGTCGTCGCCATGAAAAGCTGGTACAAAAGGTAGCTGAGGCCAGGCTGCCTACCAGGTATGGTGAATTTATAGCCGTAGCCTACAAGAGCAGCGTTGATACCACTGAGCATATCGCTTTGGTTAAAGGCAACATATCAGGTAGTGAACCAGTTTTAGTACGCGTACACAGTTCGTGTCTTACTGGAGAAGTGTTCGCCAGTCTGAGGTGTGACTGTGGCGACCAGGTCAGACTGGCAATGCAAAGTATAGCCGAAGAAGGTAGAGGGGTTTTCCTTTATATGAGGCAAGAGGGAAGGGGAATAGGATTCCACAATAAGCTTCGTGCTTATGCTCTTCAGGATAAAGGAATGGATACTGTGGAAGCCAATATCGCTCTGGGATTTCCAGCTGACTTGAGAGACTATGGCATTGGAGCCCAGATTTTAGCCGATATAGGTTTACATAATATTCGCTTACTTACCAATAATCCCAAAAAGGTGGTAGGACTGGAAAGCTACGGACTTAAGATAGTGGAGACCGTGCCCTTAATAGCCACACCTAATCCTTATAATATCCATTATCTGGAAACTAAACAAAAAAAACTGGGTCACCTTTTAAACATAAAGGAGGTAATCGATGACTAAATATTATGAAGGGATGTTAATAGGGAAGGGACTTAAATTTGCTGTAGTCGTTTCTCGATTCAACGAGTTGATAACCACCAGGCTTTTGGAAGGAGCAAAGGATGCTTTGCTGCGTCATGGCGTTGATGAAGAAGATATCGAAGTCGCCTGGACCCCAGGCTGTTTTGAAATTCCGCTGATAGCTAAGAAGCTGGCCCAGCGCGGTGGATACAACGCCATAATATGCCTCGGCGCTGTAATTCGCGGTGGTACACCACACTTCGAGTATGTAGCCTCCGAGGTAAACAGGGGAATTGGTAAGATAACCCTGGATACCGGCTTACCAGTAACGCAGGGTATAATTACTGCTGATACTCTAGAGCAAGCT
>CAZCKW010000087.1:1946-4632 GCA_964499375.1 uncultured Dehalococcoidales bacterium | reverse complement strand
CCAAAGAGCGAAAAGATAATTAAGGATGTGCCCCAATATGAGTCCTTAACACGGCCTGGAGGTGCGGCTCCTCCCGTTTGGGATGAGGGAATGGGTGTCACGGTAAAAGACCCCGATGGCAATATTTACATTGATATATCAGCTGGTGTAGGGGTAAATTCTGTTGGACGCAGACATCCCAGGGTGGTTAAAGCTATAGAGGAGCAAACAACAAGGTTAATGCATGCCACCGAGGGAGTTAATACTCGCCGTGCCGAACTTGCCAGGAAAGTTTCCAGTATTATGCCCGATGGTCTGCGTGGCAATTGCGTTAGTTACTTTGCCCAGAGTGGGAGTGGGGCAGTGGAGACAGCCATAAAATTTGCCCGTCATATAACCGGGAGGTCGCAAATTGTAGCTTTTCATGGGGCTTACCATGGTGTCTGGTGTGGGTCCGGAGCCTTAACTACTGGTGAGCGTTACCATTACGGTTTCGGGCCTTTAATACCAGGAGTAATACATGCGCCCTACGCCTATTGCTATCGCTGCTGTTTCGGTTTAGAGTATCCAAGCTGTGGTGTTCAGTGTGGCAAGTATCTCGATTATGTACTGAATACGCCTTATACCGCTGCTGACGATGTGGCGGCGGTAATAGTTGAAGCGCAGCAAGGAGAAGGTGGCTATTTAATCCCGCCACCAGAATTCCTTAAAATGGTTAAAAAGGCTGCTGAAAAGCATGGCGCTTTATTCATTGCGGATGAAGTTCAGGCTGGTGCCGGGCGCAGTGGGAAAATGTGGGCTATCGAGCATAGTGGAGTGGTGCCTGATATGCTGGTCTGGGGTAAAGGCATGGGTGGTGACCTTCCTATGGCTGGCGTTACTTTTAGGGCTGATTTGGCCGATAAGCTTGTGGAAGCTTCCCAGCCAGGCACCTTTGCTGGCAACGCCCTTTCTTGTGCAGTCTGCATGACGAATATCGATATCTTGACCGACAAGAGCTACGATTTGATAGGCAGGGCTGCTCAGTTAGGCGAAGAGACAAAAGCTAGACTTCAACAAGAGGCAAAAAGCATCAGAATTATCGGTGATGTCCGTGGCAGGGGTTTATTCATTGGCGTTGAGTTAGTTAAGGATAAAGAAAGCAAGGAACCTATTGATGGAAGTGTGATGGGGCAGATTGTATCCGGGTTTCTTAATCGTGGTGTGATAGCAGTTCCCTGTGGGCGTTATGGCAATGTTGTGCGGCTTATGCCCTCTCTAACCATAACCAGAGAGTATCTGGAAAAGGCGACGGATATTTTATTGGGTGTTATCAAAGATGTTGAATCTGCTGCTGTTAAATAATTCCAGAAATTCCAGAGCTTAAGAAATATACTGAGCGAGAGGAGGTTAGTATGCCAGGTGGTTATACGGGTAAAATATTATTCGTTGACCTGACAGCAGGGGCTGTAAAAGAGGAATCGCCGTCCGAGAGTGTTTACCGTGATTTTATCGGTGGTATCGGGTTGGGTGTTAGAATCCTCTACGAGCGTATCAAACCTAAGGTAAATCCCCTGGGGCCGGATAATATGCTGGGTTTTGTTACCGGACCATTGACTGCCACGCCAACACCAGGGAGTGGAAGAATCACGGTAGTTGCCAAATCTCCTCTGACAGGTACCTGGGCTGAGTCAAATGCAGGCGGCTCATTAGGTCCTGAGTTGAAAGCGGCCAGCTATGATGCCATTTTCTTTTCGGGAATTGCCACCAAGCCAGTTTATCTATTGTTGGCAGGAGGAAAAGCCGAGCTTAAGGATGCTTCATATCTATGGGGCAAAAATACCAGCGAAACGGAAGATATACTTAAACAGGAACTGGGTGAATCTAAAGCAGTAATCGCCTGTATAGGTCCAGCGGGCGAATTGGGTTCTTTGATATCGGGAATAGTGACCGATAAGGGGAGAATTGCCGCTCGCTCAGGTGTGGGTGCAGTGATGGGCTCCAAGCGGTTAAAAGCGGTTGTAGTGAGAGGACGTGAGAAGGTATCTGTAGCTCAACCGGAAGAGCTGAAATCTGTAAGGAATGATTTTATTAAAAATATAAAGTCGAGCGGTTTTCAGCAGGGGCTGTCCACCGCAGGGACAGGTGGAGGTCTGAGTTTCTTGGTGAGTATAGGTGAGTCTCCCATCAGGAACTGGAAGGAAAGTGGACTGGAAGCAATGCCGACCTGCACAAATCTGGATGGTGCCAATATGGACAAGTATAAGCTTAGAGACTATGGCTGCCATTCCTGTCCGGTACGGTGTGGTGCAGTTGTCGAGATAACAGAGGGTCCATTTGCTACTGAGGGTGAGACGCACAGACCTGAATATGAAACCCTGGCTGCCCTCGGCTCGTTTTGCCTGACCGATAATCTAGAGTCGGTAATTCGGGCTAATGAGATATGCAACCTCTATGGACTGGATACCATTGCTGCCGGTGTGGCTATTGCTTTTGCCCTGGAATGCTACGAGAATGGTTTGATTGGCAAGAAGGAAACCGATGGTATTGAGCTTACCTGGGGTAACGCTGAAGCAATGATTGCTGTGTTGGAAAAGCTGGTTCGGCGAGAAGGGTTTGGCGCTATACTTGCTGATGGGGTCGAGAAAGCCGCCGAACGCATAGGTAAAGGTTCTGAAGAATATGCCATGCATGTACATGGTCAGGGATTACCCTATCACGACCCACG
>CAZCKW010000087.1:0-1846 GCA_964499375.1 uncultured Dehalococcoidales bacterium | reverse complement strand
GTGGCTGAGTTAATCGCTGCAGTAACGGGCTGGGATTTCAGCTGGACAGAGGGACTTGAGGTAGGGCGAAGGATACTAACTTTACGACAGGCTTTTAATGCGCGGGAAGGTCTGTTACCTGCTGATTTCAAGTTACCCAGGAGGGTAATGAAACCAGCATCAGTTGGAAAGGCTGCTGGATACGAAATTGATTTTGATTCTTTGAGAAACAGCTATTTTGCCGCTATGGGATGGGACCTTGAGAGTGGTAAACCCTCCCCCCAGGCACTTATTGACTCAGGTCTGGATAAATTGGCTGCTGACCTGTGGAAGTAGAGGAAAGATGGCTTTTGTTTTAGCAATTACAGGTAAATCTGATGCGGGCAAAACATTCCTGATTAACAGGCTTGTACCTGAGATGAAAAAGAGGGGGTATAAGGTTGCTGCTGTTAAATACTGCCCGCGTGGCTTCGACCTGGATATGGAAGGAAAGGACTCATGGAATTTTACTGTAGCTGGAGCTGAAGGCATCCTTCTTGAATCACCGTCGAGACTTGGACTCATTCGTCCCAAAAGTAATACTACTGGCAGCTTGAATGAGGTGGCGGACTATTACCTGGCAGACTTTGATCTTGTGCTGGCTGAAGGTTTTATCCACGATACGAGTACCAGGAGAATAGAGATACTTCGCAAAGGGATAAGCGATGAGCTTGAATCTCCCCCGGAAAAACTGATTGCGGTTATAACCGATTTTGCTTTTCCTGTAGATAAACTAACCTTTAACCCTTATGATCTCACTGGGATTGCGGATTTAATGGAAAAGGTCATAAAAGGGGATAAAGAAAGCAAATAAGGGAAGGTGACAAGAGGGAAGTCGAAATGATAACATACTATTTTCAGGAGGTGAGAAAAAGTGAGTAGTTCCTTAGAAGCAAAAATGAACAAGCGGAATATTCTAATCATTATTTTAATTGCTGGTACGGTTTGGGGATGCGTGGAAGCGGGTATGGGGTTATTGCCTAAGTATCCCTACTCCTCTGTTTTACCAACGTTGATAGGCCTTATGGTTTTGGCTTTAGCCCGTGCTTATTTACCGCGATCTGGCTCATCAACGGCTATTGGTGCTATTGCCATGCTTTATAGAGCGGGAACTGCACATGGTTTTCCCTGCCACTTATGGGCAGTGCTCCTGGTTGGGATTTCGTTCGATATAGTGGCTACGCTGGTCACCAAAAGAAGTGAAAAACTTGCGTTGAGGGTTATTAGTGGGCCGATCACCACATATCTGGCTTACGCTCTTTTTAGCTTTACCATGACTTATGTGATGCTTCATATACCACCTATGAAAGATTGTGCTCATTGGTGGGTAATAGGAGGATTACCCAAGATTCTAAGTTATATTGGCCAAAGTGGCAGCATCGCAGCTGCTGGTTCTTTAATTGCTGTGCCCCTGGGTTACTGGCTGGGCAACTTAATGCCCCGCATGAGAGTAAAGAACCGATGGGTGCTGGTCGGAGAAGGACTCGCTGTTGCTGCCTTATGGGTTGTCGGGCTTGCCTTGTTTCCCTAAACACGTTGAGTAATAAGCCTGTAGGACAGACAGGAGTTATTTTTTAATTTAAACAATGCCCCAGTCTTTATAACCTTCTTGGATGCTTGCTAAATACTCCGGTGCAGGTGGTGTCTCTAGTGATTGTTCTGCTTTAGTGTATATTATGGCTTCTACAGGGTCATCCAGATCTGTGAAAACATATATATTCATACGCTGGTAAACAGTGGGATAACCTTCATGCTTGTCCAGAGTTGCCAGACATTTATTCGATATTTCATACACTCTGAGGTGGTCCCCGAAATTTGGACAGGTTGT
>CAZCKW010000086.1:0-4751 GCA_964499375.1 uncultured Dehalococcoidales bacterium | reverse complement strand
TATACCGGCCCTCTACAGGAGTTGTGTTATTCCCGTATATTCCCATTTCTTCTTTTGAGAAGCGTTGATACAGGTGCTAAAATTGAGCTTACCATGGCAGATGCCATATTTATCAGGGGTGCACGAGAACATAATCTCAAAGATATAGATGTCGTTATCCCCAGAGACAAACTGGTTGTTATTACCGGTGTTTCTGGTTCGGGTAAAAGTTCCCTGGCGTTCGATACTATATATGCTGAAGGCCAACGTCGCTATGTAGAATCTCTCTCTGCCTATGCTCGACAATTCTTAGGGCAGATGCAAAAGCCGGATGTTGATAGTATTGAAGGTCTGAGTCCAGCCATTTCCATTGATCAAAAAGGGCCATCTCATAATCCTCGTTCTACAGTAGGCACTGTAACCGAAATCTATGATTACTTGCGCCTTCTCTTTGCTCGTATTGGTCATCCGCATTGCCCCAAATGTGGGCGAGAGATCTCCCGCCAGACGGTACAGCAAATCGTAGATGCCGTTCAGGAAATACCCGCTGGGAGGCGAATCATAATTCTGGCACCTCTGGTTAAGGACCGTAAAGGCGAGCATCAGGCTATATTCGAAGACTTACGGAAGGCAGGGTTTGTCAGAGTTCGAGTTGATGGTGGAACCTATGATATATCGGAGGAATTTCGCCTGGATAGGAACAAAAAGCACGCTATTGAGGTGGTGGTTGACCGACTGCAAATAAAGAGAGGAGAAAACATCACTAGGCTGGCCGACTCTATTGAAACTGCATTGAAACTGGGATCGGGTGTGGTGCTCATTTCCATTGCAGGTAATCATTCTGACCAAAGCGAAGAATCCCGGAGTGAAGAGTTGCTTTTCTCCGAGCATTTTGCCTGTGTTTATTGTGGAATTAGTCTGGGAGAAATTGCCCCCAGAACATTTAGTTTCAACAGCCCTCACGGTGCCTGTCCTTCCTGTACCGGGCTGGGATGTAAATTTGAAATCGACCCCAGTATGGTTATTCCTGATAGGGAACTCAGCCTGTCCGGGGGGGCTATTAAGCCATGGGCAAGGAATGGTGTTATGAGCACGTGGTACAGCAGCATACTTCGGTCTCTGGCTCACCGCTATGGGTTTTCCCTGTCCGCACCGGTCGGGAAACTGACGGAAGACCAGCTTCATTTAATCCTCTATGGTAATGGTGGCGAGATGATTCAAGCTACGTATGAGGACCGCCACGGTGGCATACGCCAGTATTACACTAACTTCGAGGGTGTAATACCGCGCATGGAGCGCCTTTACAGAGAAACGGATTCCGACAGGGTTAGAGTTGATTTTGAGCGTTATATGTCCTCCCATCCTTGCCCTGCGTGTCAGGGGAAAAGGCTCAAACCAGAGTCTCTGGCTATCACCATTAATGGTAACAGCATTATGGATATAACCGCCCTATCTGTTGTGGAAGCTCTGAAGTGGGTGGAAGGGATAAGCAGCCAGATTAGCTCACGTGAGCTTACCATTGCTAACCAGATTATCAAAGAGATTCAGGCCCGTTTAGGCTTTCTCAGGGATATAGGTCTGAGCTACTTGACTATAGACCGCTCTTCATCGACTTTGAGTGGTGGTGAGGCGCAGAGAATACATCTGGCTACTCAAATTGGCAGTGGGCTTACTGGGGTACTTTATATTTGCGATGAACCAACAGTGGGTTTGCACCCCGCTGATGGCTTTCGCCTTATAACCACGCTGAAACACCTCAGGGATTTAGGCAATACCATAATCATTGTGGAGCACGACGAAGCCGTGATGAGAGCTGCGGATTATATCGTTGATATGGGTCCCGGGGCTGGTAGGCAAGGGGGAGAGGTCGTGGCTAGCGGGACACTGCAGAGTGTTATGAATTGTCCTGAGTCAATAACCGGGCAGTATCTCAATAGGGTAAAGCAAATACCCTTGCCAAAGCAGCGCCGTTCTGGTCTGGGGGAGGAGTTAGTTATTAAGGGAGCCAGGGAAAACAACTTGAAGGGCATTGACGTGCACATTCCTCTGGGCAAGTTTGTTTGCATTACTGGTGTTTCCGGTAGTGGTAAAAGCTCTCTGATTAACGAAGTTCTATATAAAAATCTGGCCAGGCTTTTCTACCGAGCAAAAGAGAGACCTGGTAAATGTGAAAGTATTATTGGCACCGAGTATATCGATAAGGTGGTTAATATTGACCAGTCGCCAATTGGGCGCACTCCACGAAGTAATCCGGCTACTTACACGGGAACATTTACCCCTATTCGTGAGCTTTTCGCCCAGGTTCCTGAAGCGAGGATGCGTGGCTACACCCCGGGGCGCTTTTCTTTCAATGTAAAGGGGGGCCGCTGTGAAGCTTGCCAGGGAGCAGGCTATGTTCAGATTGAGATGCAGTTTTTACCTAATGTTACCGTTCCTTGCGAGGTGTGCGGAGGAAAACGTTACAATCGTGAGGCATTAGAAATTAGTTTTAAAGGGAAAAATATCGCCGAAATTCTGGACATGACAGTGGATGAAGCTTTAGTTTTTTTCGACCATTTCCCCAGGGTCAGGGTTAAGCTGGCAACGATTCAAGATGTTGGATTGGGATATATCTGCCTGGGGCAGCCGGCGCCTACCCTTTCCGGAGGGGAGGCGCAGCGAGTAAAGCTGTCCACTGAGTTATCCCGCCGCTCTACAGGTAAGACCCTTTACATACTTGACGAGCCTACCACCGGTCTTTCCTTCCCGGATATTGCCTGCCTGTTGCGGGTGTTACAACGGCTGGTAGATTGTGGGAATACGGTAATTGTGATAGAGCATCACATGGATGTGATAAAAAACGCTGATTGGGTTATTGACCTTGGTCCCGGGGCTGGTGACGAAGGTGGCTACATCATAGCCGAGAACTCTCCAGAGGAGATAGCAAAAAACGATGGCTCTTCCACTGGACGGTACTTATGTAGTATATTATCAAATGGGGAAGCTTAGTGACTTTTACCAAATGAACTACGATAATGTTGTGGACCTTCTTTTCTTATTTCTCTCCTTATACGGAGATGAATAGAGGGGAGGGGATGGAAGCAGGAAATATGTTACCATGAGCGAGATGCTGAATAGGAAGGAAATACTGGATTCTATCCACGCCAATATCCAGGATAAGGATATGGTAAAGCATATGTTAGCTGTTGAGGCCATCATGCGTTCTATGGCTAAGAGATTGGGAGAGGACGAAGATGAATGGGGGCTTACCGGACTGATTCATGATATAGATGTGGAGTTAGTTGAGGATGATCCTGATAGCCGCAGCAAGCTGGGATCTGATATAGCACGGGACCTTGGTGCCAGTGAAGAGATGACCGGTGCTATTCTGTGTCACAATGTGGCCCACGGTATTCCCCGAAAGACAAAGCTGGACAAGGCTCTTTTTTGTGCTGATGCTCTAGCTGAGATTATCACTGCTTCCGCCAGGGCTCGCCCCGATAGGTTAAACGGATTGGCTGCCAGGTCGGTAGTGAAACACTTTCATGAGAAAGGATTTGCCGACAGTGTTAACCGCGAACAGGTAGCTGAATGTCAGCAAATCGGGTTAGAACTGGAAGAATTCATTGTTCTGGGTCTCGTGGCGATGAAAGGCATCGCTTCAAGACTGGAGCTGTAATACAGTGTGTCAGTCTCCTTTCTTCAGCCTTTGTTTTTAAGTGGGCATCCTGCCCAAGACTAATTCCCTAGTATTTTCAAGACTAAATTCCTATTGCATTTAGAAATGTCTTGATGTACATTAATGGTGACAGATTATGTAGAGAAGAGCACAATGTATATAAAAGATGACGGTAATAGAATACTTGAGAGAATGCTGACTGTAAAGGAAGTCGCCTCCATCCTCAATGTTCATCTTAACACCATCAGAAGGTGGGAAAAGAGGGGATTGCTGAAGTCATATAGCATCGGTCCTCGCCGTAGCATAAGGTTGAAACAGGAGGACATCATCGATTCCCTGGATTCATCCAGGAATGAAGTACATCATGAAGGGTATGTTAAATAATGGTATGAACTACTTCTTGAATAAAGCAGGTGGCATGTGGATATGAATGATAGAGAGAAAGAGAAACTTATCGAAGAAATAAAACTGCTGCGCAGCGAGGTGGAGGAGCTTATGCAGGAAAAAATTGATAGAAAGCAGGTTGAGGAAACGCTGCGGGGCAATGAGGAGAAATACAGGAACCTGTTTGAGAACGCTACGGATGGAATATTTGAACTGGATTTGGTAAGCAGATTTATCTCGGGCAACAGGAAGGCTGCGCAGATATGTGGTTACAGCAGGGAACAGGCCTGGGCCTGAGCGTCTGTCACGGGATAATGGCTGAACATAACGGGCGGATATATGTGATAAGCGAACCAGGCAGGGGAGCCACTTTCATTGTAGAGCTACCTGTGGTCTCCGAGGAGAAGCAGTTAGAGATGGCAGAGCCAGCTGCCGGTAAGACTGAAAAGGTAGCTAAAGCTAAGATACTGGTGGTGGATGATGAGCCGACAAATCGGCAATATTTGAGCGAGGTATTTACCGGGGAGGGATATGAGGTGGAGACCGTGGACAATGCCAGTGATGCACTCAAAATGATTAAGAAAAGGGAATATGACCTTGTCTTGTTGGACATCAAGATGCCCGGTATGAGCGGTGTGGAGTTATATCAGCGTGTTAAGAAGGCATTTCCGTCTCTGGCTGATAGAGTGGTGTTTATCACCGGAGATGTGATGGGTGAAGATACCATGGA
>CAZCKW010000085.1:0-4811 GCA_964499375.1 uncultured Dehalococcoidales bacterium | reverse complement strand
CTGAAAGCCGACAGCTACCTGGGATACGTAACCCTGACGAAAAGCGGCTCCTAATGATTCCTTAATTGACCGTATAACAACGGTGCTGTAAGGGCTCGTGAGGCATAGTTGAAGGGCGCCATGTCTATGCAACCACTGCGTATTATCGATGCTAACCTTAACCGCCTGAGCGAAGGGTTGCGGCTTCTCGAAGACGTCGCTCGTTTCATGCTCAATGACGCCACGCTGAGCCAGCAACTAAAAACACTGCGCCATGATTTGGTTGAGGCGACCAAATCACTGGGATTGCAGCTTTTAGCTCAGAGGGATTCAGAACACGACGTCGGCTCAGCCCTCAGATTGCCCTCCCAGTTGAAGGGAGAGCACCTGACTGAGCCCCAACGGGGGCTCCCCGAAGTTATTACCGCCAATGCCAGAAGAGCGGAGGAGGCTCTACGTGTAATAGAGGAGCTGGCCAAATTGCCCCAGATAAACCCGATGCTGAATCCAGCCAGGTTCGAGCAAGCACGGTTTACCCTGTACACATTAGAGCAGCGATTAACCTCCAGAATACTGCGCCAGGACAAGGTGAGACAGCTTACAGGGCTTTATGTTATCCTGGACAGGCAAGTCCTGGCTGGCAAGGATGAACTGGATATTGCCGAGCAGGTTATCCAGGGAGGCGCTAGCATTATCCAGCTCCGCGATAAACAGTCCAGCAAAGTTGAGCTACTACCCACAGCACAAAAACTCAAAGACCTCTGCAGTAAGTCCAACATTCTGTTCATAATCAACGATTATCTTGACCTAGCTCTGGCCGTTGATGCCGATGGGCTTCATATCGGGCAAAAAGACCTGCCCTTGCCAGTTATAAGACGTACCCTTCCCATAGATAAAATAGTGGGCTGTTCCGTCACCACAGTATCTCAAGCGACAAGAGCACAAAGCGAAGGGGCAGACTACATTGCTGCAGGCTCTATATTCCCTACCAGGAACAAAGAGGGCGCCACCGTCATCGGTTTAGAAAAACTCAAACAAATCAGGCAAGCAGTATCTTCCACTCTGGTAGCCATTGGTGGCATCAATAAGGACAACATCAGCCAGGTAATGAATGCTGGCGCTGATTCCGCAGCCGTAATTGGCGCTGCACTGTGCCAGGAAGATATTAAGAAGGCTGTGCAACAGCTGGTAACAGAAATAGGTCTGGCAAAGAAAAAGTGATATTCGCTCCTCCGAGCATACTAGACGGAATAAGAATCACAATAGAGAATAGCCCCATCCCCCAACCTGAGTTGGTAAGGATGGGGCTATACCTTTCAGTTTACTACTCCCACAAATCGTAGGGCATGGGCCATATCGGTTCACCCGTGGTAGGTATGAAGTCATGTTGAGAAACGACGATTACAGGTTCCCATACCCAGGGATTGTCGGTCTTCACCCACTGGAAATAAAAGATTGGTTGGGCGCTAAACTGGTTTTCATCGTACTTCACACGATGACATATTGTCATCAGGTCGGTTGTCGCTAGAGCTTTGATAATCTCAGCTCCATCAAGCGTGCCGGCTCTTTCTATGGCGTCGACTGTTACCTGGATTGCCATATAGCCCCATCCTATATTGGGATTTAATGGTTCCTTTGTTTTTTCAACCCATCGTTCATATAGCGATTGTGGGGTTGTGTCCCCAAAGCCGGGACAACCTTCATATGATGGGTCCCACCAGGACTCACAACCGACACCCCACGGCAGGTCACCACCGAAGGCGTCCACATCTATCCAGAACAGACCTGCCCTTGCGGCGTAAACCATCCTGGGCTTGAAGTTCATCTGTTGACATTGTCTCCACAGTGTATTAAAGGGAGGTGCAGGACAATTGCCCCATAGTATTTGAACATCATTATCAATCCACTCGCTTATTATGGGGGTAAAGTCGGTAGTATCCATAGGAAACAGTCCCAGTTCCTTTTCTTCACCGATTACATTATACCCCGCATCTTCCAGTGATGGAGGAAAGGCTGTGTACCAGCCTATGCCGTCCGAGTCATGTGAGGCGAATACCCCTGCTGTCTTGTTGGTGTCGTCGCCAAACTCGTCCAGGATGGCCAGACCGATGTCCATTATTGTATATCCGGGCACACTCCGGAAATCTTCCGGCGGAACCGGTGTAGCTATACGGAAACCCGTTATCCAGCTGTATTTCCAGGGTGGCGTAACTTCCATCCGCATACCCAGCCAGGGTTCCATAGGACCAGTGCCAGCAATAAATGGTACTTTATGCCGCTCAGCTACCAGAGCTACAGGCGAGTTCATAGGCGGTGGATAAATAGGTCCTGCAATGATGTCTACCTTGTCGTGGAGAATCAGGTCTTCGGCAAGAAGCCCTACCTTCACTGCGTCGCTCTCAGTGTTGACCGTTATAAGCTCGACAGGCACTTTACAGCCGTACTCTTCCACATATACTCCACCTTGTTTGTTGATATCCTCGACAGCCGCTTCTATCCCAAAAGCACCGCCTGTACCGAAACCGCCATACATGCCCGTTAAGCAGGCAACTTGCCCTATACGAATTGCTTCTGGAGCTTCTGGCGGTGCCGGAGCTGGCGCTGGTGCAGGCGCTGGCGTTGGTGCTGGTGCTGGAGCTGGTTTGGCACAACCACTGAAGATCAACCCGAGCGTCACCACGACTACCAATGTTAGTAACAGTAATCTTTTCATAATTGCTCCCTCCTTTATTTATACTTTAAACGCACTATTATTAACATGCTGGGATCGACCTGGCTGCCCTGTTATATCCGTACAGGCATTACCCCCTTACATGTCACCCATGGTTTCACTAAAAGTTACTGGCTGTTCATTGCTCCCTTTAGGTTATGCAGCTTACATTGTAGTAATCTGACCTGTCAACACCCCTATTTCCGGCATGTGTATTCTGGCCGCTTGTACACAGTTTGGCATAGAGCCTGGTAATTACAGTGTTAATATTCCTCCTCATGTGGATGTCCGCAGGATTTAACTTCGTGTGGCTTGGCGTGGTAATTATGCTAATCGACTATGCGACAGTTAGTTATAGAAATAGATTCAGCAAAGGTAAAACATTAGAACCGATGTAATAAGAATCACAATAGAGAATAGCCCCATCCCACACCTTGATTCACTGGTAGGGGATGGGGCTACATTGGTTTAATCATAAGGTATGGGGAATATCATCTCAGCCTCCGCAGGCATGAAATCGTGGTCGGAATACACTCTTGGATTGTCCCATCCCCATGGGTTGTCAGTCTTCTGCCACTGGCCAAAAGCAACCGGGATTCGGCAATATTGGTCCTGGTCAAACACCGCACGATAATAAATTGTCATCATGTCGGTTTGCGCCAGGGCTTCATTAACCTTATCCCCGTCAAGTGAGCCCGCTCTTTCAATAGCATCAAACAGGACCTGGGTGTTAGCATACAACCAACCCATAATCTGGTGCATTGGCTGGCCTGTTTCTTCGACCCATCTCTCGTTGAGGCTCATTGGGGTCGTATCACCGATACCCTGCCGGCCCTTAATTGATGGGTTCCAGAACATCTCATTGCAAACACCGTTTGGCAGGTCACCACCCCAGGCTTGCACATCTGTGAAGAAAAGTCCTGCCCTGGTAGCGAAAACCTGCTTGGGTTGGTAGCCCAGCGTGTTAGCTTGACGCCAGAATGCCCCGAAGAAGGGGGCTGGACAATTGGCCCAAAGCAGTTGGCAGTCCTGCTTCTTCCACTCATCTATCAGAACTGAGAAGTCATTCGTATCACCAGGCACCAGGCCAAGTTCATCTTCTGAGCGATAAGTCTCCATGCCTATTCCTTGAGCGCTTGGGGCAAATGCCTTATACCAGCCTCTACCATCTGGGTCGTCCGATGCCAGGAGAGCTATCTTTTTGTTGGTATCATCGCCGAAGAATGCTAGCGCACCCAGCCAGGCATCAAACATGGTATATCCAGCTTTGCCATACCGAAAATCTCCCTCTCCAGCCGGCGTAGCTATGGCAAAACTGGGGTCCCAGCTATATTGCCAGGGAGGGGTAACAGAAGTCCGCAGGCCCTGCCACGATTCAAAAGGGCCAGGCCCGGCGATAAAAGGGATGCTGTTACGCTCAGCCACTACAGCCATAGGTGGATTAAAGTCCAGTGGCCCAGTCGACATGAGGAAATTTACCTTATCCTGCAGAACTAAGTTTTCGGAAAGAGTTCCTGCTTTCAGAGGGTTACTCTGGTTATCGACCACTATAACTTTAACAGGCACTTTACGCCCGTACTCCTCTATATATATTCCACCCAGTTTATTGATGTCCTCAACTGCTGCTCTTATCCCAAATACACCACCTTCACCGAAACCGGCAGCTCCACCTGTCACTGCTGCGGCGCAGCCTATAAGGATTTCATCCGGACCCTCAGGTGCGGGCGCTGGTGATGGTGCTGGTGATGGCGCTGGTGATGGTGCTGGTGATGGTGCTGGTGATGGTGCTGGTGATGGTGCCGGCTTAGCACAACCACTAAAAACCAGACCAACCATCAGCACAATCACCAATGGGAATAATAATTTTCTTTTCATAATTGAATTATTCGCTCCTTTATTTATACTTTAAACGCACTATTATTAACATGCTTGGATCGACCTGGCTGCCCTGTTATATCCGTACAGGCATTACCCCCTTACATGTCACCCATGGTTTAAGCTATTCAGCTATACATGGCACCTTAAGCTTACTTTAGCGTATATTATTGCCTCCTGCTTGTCAAACAGTTGTACTCGTTCAGGTGATTGACAACCAGGTGTCATGGATATACTATTGGCGACG
>CAZCKW010000084.1:0-4833 GCA_964499375.1 uncultured Dehalococcoidales bacterium | reverse complement strand
ACTTTCGGATAGGTATGAAAAACCCGCCGCCTCCCAATACCAGGCCGCCAGTGGGAGGCTGGTAATTTGAGGCATTATTATATTACAGGAGAATATAGAACAAGGAGGGTGATATGTTAAGTTAAGTAAGCATCATGGAGATAATTTAAATTTTTAGGAGGTGAAATGAAAAGGAAAATAGGGATGATTTTAATAGCGGTGGTGCTGGTGGTAACGCTCATTATGGCAGGTTGTGCTAAGCCTGGACCCGCGCCAGGAGGGAAAACACTAAAGATAGGCTCTCTGGTTAGCCTTGAGTATCCACTCGGCGTAGATTGCCAGAAACAGCTGGATGCTCTTGTGCCGGCATTTAATAAGGCTGGTGGGCTGGTTATTGGTGGGGAAAGGTATGATATTGACCTGATACTGTATAACAGCAAGATGGACGCTGAGACAGGGAAAGCCGCTGTAGAGAGATTGGTTCACCAGGATAAGGTCAAGTTCATACTAGGTGATGAGACGGCAGATGCCTGGATTCCAGTTACTGAAGAGAATAAGGTATTGGTAGCTGCAATCAGTCCTTCCCCGACAGTTCTCAATCCGGACTACAAGTATTTCTTCCAGGCGGGACCACACCACACGCAGGCGCCTACGATATGGGGATGGTTGACAGAAACCTATCCAGACCTCAAGACTGTTGGTGCCGTGTTCCCGGACCGTCTGAACGGTCATGCTGAAGCTGATCACCTGCAGCAGTTGTGTGACACCTTTGGACAGGAGTTGGTAGTGGTGGAATTCTATCCGCCCGACACTACGGATTTTAGTGCTATAGCTACCAAGGTGAAGGCGGCGGACCCAGACATTTTTACCACCTGTGCTGGTGGAACGCTGCAGGACTCCCTGGCGTACAAGGCACTACATGAATCTGGTTGGAGAGGGCAGATATGTGCCTACGTTGGAATCAGTCCCGGAGCCATGGGCAAGGTAATTTCACTGGATATGGTAGAGGGAATGCTTGCTGTCATGGTCGCTCCAGAGCTGGACTCTCCGCCACCCGCTGCTCAGGAACTGAGGGATGTCTATTCAGCGAAGTATGGAGACTGGGATAATGATCATCCAACAGTCCTGTTCATAGGCGCCTGGTACTGCATGCTGGCAGGGTTGGAACAGGCTCAAAGCCTTGACCCCGACAAGGTAGCTGCTGTGATTGGTAATGGCATGAAGTATGAGTCGGGAGCAGGGCCGGCTGTGATGATTAGCAGACCAGATGTAGGGAACCCCAGAACTATCGACACGCTGTTTGTGAGCTACATAGGAAAAATAACTGGTGGTGATGCCGAACTGGTCCACACGATATCTTTGGAGGAAGGGCTTAAATACGTCGCAACGGGCTATGGCTGGTAACCCGTAAAAATGATGGGAGTTATCCTGCCACAGTAATGGTGAGATGTTTTAAAGCCTGAGGTTGGGGTGTATGTAAGGATACTGGATTATCTGAGGAGCCCCAGGAATAATATATATTTTGGGGCTCCTTTCCTTGACAGGCAGAAGGAGTTGGTGTTAAATCCTTAACATAGTGGGCTGGAAAATCAGTTATCTTATAGATACAACAGGACGAGTCTGATTGTTTAACAGGCGGTGGATTTGAGTTAGAGCTATACTGAGGCTGGTAATTTTGGACAAACTTATTTTTTGGAAGTTGATGTATTGATAGTAAGGAGGCCGACATGTGAACTTTAATATTCACTAAGTGGGTAACTAAAATTGTTAAGGAGGTGAAATGAAAAGGAAAATAGGGATGATTTTAATAGTGGTGGTGCTGGTGGTAATGCTCGTTGTGGCAGGTTGTGCTAAGCCGGGTCCAGCAGGGGGTGAAAAAGCTTTGAAAATAGGCTGCTTACTCGACTTCAGCTTCCCGCTGGCTGTACAGTGCCAGCAAGAACTGGAAGTCATTGTGCCGGCATTCAATGCAAAGGGCGGATTGGCCATCCAGGGGCAAAGGTACGACATTGACCTGATCATTTATGACAGCAAGATGAGTTCCGAAACAGCAAGAGCTGCCGTAGAGCGGTTGGTTCACCAGGATAAGGTCAAGTTTATTCTCGGTGACGAGACGGCAGATGCCTGGCTTCCTATTACTGAAGAGAATAAGGTAATAGTATCTTGTACTTCTCCTTCTCCGGCGGTGCGCAGTCCGGACCATAAATATGTGTTCCAGGCATCATCGTTAAACACGATGTCGCCGGTCGCATGGGGATGGTTTTCCGATAATCACCCTGAGATGCAGACCGTAGGTTCGGTATTTACGGATGACATGAAAGGACACGCTGAAGCCGCAAACCTGGAGCACTTATGTGATGTCTTTGGTCAGGAGCTACTGGACATAATATTCTATCCCCCTGACACGACAGACTTCAGTGCCATAGCCACCAGGCTGAAGAGCCTAAATCCAGACGTGTTTACCACCTGTGCTGGTGGCCCGGTACAGGATGCGCTTTCCATGAAGGCAATCAAGGAATCTGGATGGGACGGACAGATCTTTCTCTATGTTACGCTTAGTCCGGGAAACATTAAGAGGGTAATCTCGTTGGATTATGTAGAGGGGTTACTTGGTTCCGTGGGTGGTACCGAGATGCCTTCCCCGCCACCAATCTCCCAGGAACTCAGGGATATCTATATCGCCGAATATGGCGAATGGGATAATCCAGAGGTTCTGCACGTAAATAGCTGGTATCTGCTGATGTCGGCACTGGAGCAGGCCCAAAGCCTTGACCCGGACAAGATCGCTGGTTTGGTTAGCGGTGGCATGTACTTTGTGACACCACAGGCGCATGCCGTGACAATCAGCCGCCCGGACCTGAACAACCCCAGATGTGTTGATAGTCTGTACGAGGTTAATATAGGCAAAATAGCAGGGGGGGAGTTCGAGATAGTACAGAACATACCTATAGAGAAGGGGCGTGAGTATCTCAACATGTTCTTTGGCGTTTAACCCGTAAAAACAATAGGCGTTATTTTCCCACATTAGTGGTATGCTGTTTTAAGCCCGAGGCTGTTACATAACGTACAGTGGTAATTAGTTGCCTGGGGAGCCTCAGGGTTAATAGATATTCTGAGGCTCCTTTCCTTAATAGGCAGGAGGAGCATGGTGTTAAATCCTTTTCCCGGTAAGCTGATAAATCAGGTATCATTTACATCTAGCTTGGATGAGCGTGACTATATGATAGGTGGTAGAGGTAAGTTATATTTTTGCTGAAGTTGGTTAGGAATAGCCAACTTTTTTAGAGTGTAGTGATTTGATAGTGGGGAGTAGATGTGATTCGGTCAGGATAAGTTGAGCGTGGGTGAAATCATTAATGCGGTGAAAGGAGGGAATCAAGATGGGTAAAAAAGAATACACTCAGGCGATGGAGTGGCCGTATCCGGTACATTATGGCAAGGAGAACGAAGTCAGTGCAGATGTGCTTATCATCGGTGGAGGCATAGCCGGCTGCCACGCTGCTATAAATGCTGCCCAGAGGGGGGTGAAGGTCGTTGTTGTTGATAAGGCATCGGTGATGGTAAGTGGTTCAGGTGGAGCAGGAGTTGATCACTGGCATGGTGCTTGTACCAACCCCTGCTGCAAGATTAGCCCTGAGGAGATGGTAGAGGTTGAGGGGAGTTTTTCCCCTTATTTTGTGGGGCATCTCAATTACATCACTTGTAAGGAAAGCTATGATGCTCTTCTTGACGTGGAGAGGATGGGTGTAAGGATAAGGGATGTGGATGATGAGTTCGTGGGTGCTGAATTTAGAGATGAAAAGACCAAATTGATGTTTGCCTATGATTATGAGAACAAACATACCATTCGTATTCAGGGAGCACGCATCAAGCCTGCGCTGTACAATGAGCTCAAGCGGCTGGGAGTAGAGATGTGCGAGCATGTTATGGTTACCAGCCTTCTCACAGAAGGAGGTAAGCCAGGCTCCAGGGTTGCAGGTGCGACGGGGGTGAATGTACGGACTGGCGAGTTCTATATCTTCAGGGCCAAAGCTACTGTGCTTTCTACAGCACAGCCCCTCCGTCTCTGGATATTCTCCACAGAATTGCTGGGGTCCAATGCAGCGCATGATGACCCTAACCTTGCTGGCGATGGCTGTGCTATGGCATGGGAGGCTGGAGCCGAGTTGGCGCTAATGGAGGCGAGCATGCCGTCATCGGGTGGATTTCGCTATCCGGCCTATGGCACCGGCAATGCTCACAATACCTGGTATCCATGCACCATAGTTGACGCCAATGGGAAGGAGGTTCCCTGGATTGATAGGGATGGCAGAGTGCTGAAAACGGTGGCGGAGCGATGTCGGCCGGTGCCTGGGCAGAAATTGTTCCTGCAGGGTCCTGGTGGTCTCGGCCCCTATGAATACCGTGGACCAAGCCTCATTCCAGACTTGCCGGAGCGCATAAAGAATGGGGAGTTTGTTCTGCCGCTTTATGCCGATTTGCCCGGCATGCCGGAACACGAGCGAAGAGTGATATTCGGGCTTATGGTAGGACATGAGGGCAAGACTAATATAGCAATATATAAAACATACACGCAGGCTGGGTTTGACCCCGACAGGGATATGCTTCAGGCGAATGTCTTGCATCCCGATATGTATGGTTTTGAGCCGTGGTGGGATGTGAAAAGCAGGGGGATTGGACCGCCACAGTGGCGGGAGACCGCATTCATGGGTGGTGGTGGTGTGGTGGTTGACTGGGATATGAAGACTAACCTGGAGGGCTTATATTCAGCGGGTCATCAGGTGGCAGGGGGTGGAGGTCATGCTGGGGCAGCTACTACCGGCAGATACACTGGTAGGAAGGCAGCCGCTTATG
>CAZCKW010000083.1:0-4838 GCA_964499375.1 uncultured Dehalococcoidales bacterium | reverse complement strand
ACTCATGGCTAAAGCTCCTCCTTCCATTCAGACACCTCCTTGCGAGATGCCTATTATTTACCACTTTTCAAAGGAAAGAGGACATTTCTATCGAGTCCTATAGAGTATATTGAAAGGGAACTTGCTAAAGTCCATAGTCCAGTGTTACCTATGTGGTCAGCCAGAACACTCTATTGTTAAAGTTCTATAATTTTGCTATCCTTCAACAGTTCTGTGAAAGTGCAACCCCACTTTGAACCTTTTCAATTATCTCCTTATGATTATATCTATAATAATCAGGCAATTCGGATACATCAAAGAACCTGGCATCCTGTGCTTCTTCTCCAGGAGTTAGTTCCTCCTCCTTTACCCTGACCAGGTATCTTACCACCAGCATGTCTCCATAGATTTCCTTATCCTCATGTCTGACCACTTCGATTAGCTTCACTATTTCCCCGGAAACTCCAGCTTCTTCCTTCAGCTCTCTCAGGCAGGCTTCTTCCGGTGTTTCCCCTATCTCGATAAAACCTGAAGGCGCGCCCCACATTCCTTTATTAGGGGCTAATCCTCTTTTAATCAGCAGGAACTTTTTATCTTTCACTGCGACTGCCAGTGCTACCGGCAGAGGATTTTTATAATCAACAAAATGACATTCAGGACAATATTTCCTCTCCCTCCCATCGATATTTCCCGCCTGGAGAGGCGCTGCACACAGCGGACAATAATTAAATTCCTTCATCTTTTCCCCCTCACGAATAAAAATTAACCTTGTTTTAGTCTATAATATATCATGAAACAAGGCAGGTAATAATGAAATTAGTCGTTGGTCTGGGCAACCCCGGCAGTATTTATGCGCATACCCGTCATAATATTGGATTTCACTGCCTGAATTATTTCGCCAGGATTCACTCCATCCGCTTTGACAACAGGCAGTGCCGAGCCAGAATAGGCATTGGGCATATAGCCGACGATAAATTACTGCTGGCCAGGCCAGGAACTTTCGTCAACCTGAGCGGTACAGCAGTAAGCTGCCTGGTACGCAAGCACAGTATCCCCACAGGTAACCTCCTGGTGATTCACGATGACCTTGACCTGCCTCTGGGCAAGATTCGCCTGCGCCAGGGCGGCGGTTCGGGAGGTCATAAAGGTATGGCATCAATCATTTCCTCCCTGGGGAGCGATGATTTTCCCCGAATCAGGATGGGTATCGGGCGGCCTGAAGTGAGAGGATTACCCAGCACCGATGAAGATGTCATAGTCGATTACGTACTCAGTGACTTTACTCCAGTAGAGAACGAGGTGATTAACACATCAATTGCCACTGTAGCTGATGCCATCGCTTGTTTCCTCGCACAGGGAATGGAAGCGGCGATGAGTAACTTCAACTAGCAAATCAAGGCTTTAATTGATAGTATAGTATAAGCTGCGAGTTGAGAAATGATAGTAGCCGTAATTGGTAATGCTTACTGCTCCGCAGAAGAAGCTAATCTGGCTGAAACTGTGGGCAAGCTACTGGCGGAGCGAGGCGCTATTATAATTTGTGGCGGATTAGGTGGCGTGATGGAGGCTGTCTGTCGGGGAGCTAAATTAAAAGGCGGTATGACTATTGGCATTCTGCCCGGCGAAGATTCCAGTGCAGCTAACCCTTATATAGACATTCCTATAGTCACCGGCGTAGGCTATGCCAGAAATATGGCAGTGGTGAAATCAGCCCAGGCGGTAATCGCCGTAGGTGGCAGCTACGGCACGCTCAGCGAGATTTCTTATGCCTTGAAAAAAGGCACCCCGGTTATTGGCTTAAACACCTGGACACTATCTCGAAACGGACAAGAGCGTGACCCGATAATCAGGGTTAATACCGCTATTGAGGCAGTAGATAAGGCAATTCCACTGGCTGAAAAGAAGGTTAGTCAGGCTTAAGATGAACATGGAAACGGCAAGAATTAAAAGCATCGAAGCCAGGGAGATTCTCGACTCTCGGGGTAATCCCACGATAGAGGTAGAGGTAATACTGGTTGATGGTACCACGGGCATAGCCTGCGTCCCCTCCGGGGCAAGCACCGGTAAACACGAAGCCGTAGAGCTCCGAGATGGCGATATGCATAGATATAATGGGCGCGGCGTTCTCAATGCGGTAAGCAATGTTAACAATGCCATCTCCCGGGAAATAGTGGGGATGTCTGCACTGGAACAGTCAATTATTGACGATAGATTGATTAAACTGGATGGCACGGCTAACAAATCCCGCCTTGGGGCCAACGCTATACTGGGTGCATCTCTGGCAACGGCTAAGGCTGGCGCCAGATACATGGGCATTCCACTATATCGCTATTTAGGCGGAGACAAAGTCCGTTTATTGCCTGTTCCCATGCTAAATATTCTCAATGGTGGCAAACATGCCCTGGGCTCAACCGATTTTCAGGAATTCATGATAGCTCCCGTCGGTGCTGCCAGTTTCGCTCAAGCAATGCGGATGAGCAGTGAGGTGTACCACCGCTTATACAAAGTGCTTAACGACAGAGGTTTAAGTACGAATGTCGGTGATGAAGGTGGTTTTGCTCCCGGACTTCCGGCCAACAAGGATGCGCTGGAGTTAATCCTGTCAGCTATCGACCTGGCCGGATACAAAGCAGGTGAAGATTTATTTCTGGCCCTGGACCCGGCAGCCAGCAGTTTCTACCGGAATGGCAAGTATGTTTTGGACACGGAAGGCGTTACTCTTAGCTCTGTGGAGATGGTGGACTACTATGCCAGGTGGGTATCAAGTTATCCTATCATCAGCATTGAGGATGGCCTGGCAGAGGATGACTGGGATGGCTGGGTTTTACTCGCAGCCAGGCTGGGTAAAGAAGTCCAGCTAGTGGGCGATGACCTGTATGTCACCAACATAGAGCGCCTTGAAAGAGGCATTGCTGAAAAGGCCTCCAACTCAATTCTTATCAAGCCCAATCAAATAGGCACTCTCAGTGAAACACTGGCCGTTATCAAGAGAGCGCAAAAGGCGGGATGGACAACTGTCATCAGCCACCGTTCTGGTGAGACCGAAGATACTACTATAGCCGACTTATCGGTGGCTGTAGGCGCTGGATTCATTAAGGCTGGTGCTCCTTGTCGGGGCGAGAGGTTAGCTAAATATAATCGCCTCCTTAAAATTGAGAATGAGCTGGGAGATAGCGCTGTCTACGCAGGTAAAAAGGCTTTTTATAATCTGGAGAAGATAAAAACATGCGAATAGTATCCGGTGTCTATCAAATAAAGCTTCCCTTTCCCCACGACATACCGGAGTATACCAATGTGTATGTGGTCGAGGGAAGCAAGGGCAATATACTGATTGATACTGGCTGGGATAGCCCTGAGGCGATTTGGGCGTTCAGGGAAGGGTTGAAAGAAAATCTGCTCAAGTTCCAGGATATCAACTGGATTGTTATCACTCACATCCACGCCGACCATTATGGCCTGGCAAGCAAGCTAAAAGAGCTTTGTCAGGCTGAAGTGGTCATGCACAGAATTGAGGCGGGACTGATTAACTCAAGGTATAAAGATTTCGATGGGCTGCTCGGGGAATTAAGGGAGGAGCTAAGCAGTAATGGCGTGCCCCAGGATGAGATAACCGAGTTGAACGAGGCTTCCCTGTGGATAAATCAATTTGTTACGCCCGATTTACCAGATATTATGTTAGATGATGGTGATATTGTTTCTAATGGCTCGTTTGAATTTGAAGTGCTAAGGACGCCGGGGCATTCCCCGGGACATATATGCCTTTATGAACCAAGCAAGCGGTGGCTTTTCTGTGGTGACCATGTTCTGTATAACACCACTCCCCACATAGGCCTGCACCCCCAATCAGGCGATAACCCGCTGCGAGACTATATCAATTCCATGGAGATGCTGGATAGATACAATATTAATTTCATTTTCCCCGGGCATGGCCCGGTGTTCAACAGCCTGAGGCTGAGAGCAGAGGGAATATTTCAGCACCACGAACAGAGGAAGAGAGCTATTATGGAAGTTCTAAGCGACGGTCTAAAAACGGCTTATCAGGTAGCTACTGCAATTCCCTGGAAGGCTGAGGCAGGAGGTGTCGCCTTTGGAGATTTATCACCCTGGGATAGGCGATTAGCCATACTGGAAACTATTGCTCATCTCAAGCTACTGGCTTCCGAGGGTGAAGTAGGTAAGATTGACCAGAATGGCATATATTTATACTTATCACAAGACTAGCCCTCTTTGTCATTGCGAGCCGAAGGCGAAGCAATCTCATAATACTACCTAAGGAGGAAGAGTAAAAATGACAACGAAAGTAGGTATTAATGGTTTTGGCCGTATCGGTAGGTTGGCACTGAAGGCAATAAATCAGCGATGCCACGGTAATTTAGCAGTGGTGGCAGTGAATGACCTTACCGATGCCAGAACTAATGCCCATCTATTTAAATATGATAGCAACTACGGCGTTTTCCCTGGCAAAGTGGAAGCTGAAGAGAGCTCCATCACGGTTGATGATAGAAAGATAGCAGTCCTGGCCGAGCGTGACCCGGCTAAAATCCCCTGGCGGGACTATGGGGTGGAAATCGTAATTGAATCAACAGGACTCTTTACCCAGGCTTCCCGGGCTGCCGCTCACCTTCAAGGTGGTGCCAGGAAAGTAATCATCTCAGCGCCAGCACGGGAGGAGGACATAACCATTGTCCTTGGCGTCAATGAGGGACAATATGACCCGGCCAGTCATCGTATTATATCCAATGGTTCCTGCACTACCAATTGCATTGCTCCCGTGGTTAAAGTTCTTCACCAAAATTTCGGGGTTAGCCGTGGTTTAATGACCACCATCCACTCTTATACCAACGACCAGAGGATACTGG
>CAZCKW010000082.1:0-4861 GCA_964499375.1 uncultured Dehalococcoidales bacterium | reverse complement strand
TACCCCTGAAGGGACTCGAACCCTTGCATCTGGCTCCGGAGGCCAGCGCTCTATCCTCTGAGCTACAGGGGCGGAACACCTAGTTTAATATCCCACAGCAATTAATTCAACTTATTTTACATAAGCTATCCATGTCATCTTCCCTTAGGTCCGCACGCACTTAAAAGCACAGTATCGAAGATTTGCCTGCGTTCCTATCGTAATATGAAACAAAACTACCACCACAAAACCCCCACACACATCTCTCAGAGTTTATCTGGCTCTGATTCTGCTATTATAAAGAGTGCATCGCCCTGGCGAATACGGTACTGCGACTGTGGATTAACCACCATCACTCGCTTCTCCTCCGGCACTTCGTACAGAACATCAGCGCTCAATTGCTGTCGTAATTCGTCATGGGAGTCGGTTTCCACGGCCATGAGAATCACTCGCTGCAGCGCCAGTACCTGCACTGCCTCAGCGAACTCCTTGCCCACCAGTGCATCCGATATCTGGCCATCGTAACGGTAGAACTCGCTGCCGGTATCGAAGGTCAATAACTCCCCCACTATATGTGAAACGCCATGATTCAGCGCGGAAGCCACAACAAGATTTCCTCCAATCTGGTCAAGGCAAATAATCTCGTCAGCATGGGCACGCTCCAGATGCATACGGTTGGCAGAGTTTAGTATCTGCACGCAGGTATGGACCTTTCGGTTCAGAGATTCCACCGCCAACACCACCATGAGGGCTTCAGCATCAGCTTCATTAAGCCCTTTATTCATGTCTGTAAGCACAATAACGCTGTCGGCTTTCATCACTCCCGCCCGAACCAGGTCTCCGTCCTGAGTAGGATCACCTCTTATGAACTCCACACTCTCCCTTATTTCCGGTCGTCGCTCAATATCAGCCAGAACCACGATCTGCCGATATTGCTTCTGGTCAGGCGACGTTAGCTGGTTAACGATTCTCTCTCCCTGAAAATTCCACCCACATATTATGGTATGTCCCGAAAAATTGACCTTCTTCACTATACTTCCTCCTCTCCTGATGAATTCAAGAAGCCAGCTTGTAATTCTAGCGGTAATGATGGCAATAAAGGTAATGCTGGCTATCAAACCAACCACAATGCTGATACGTACTGCTAAGAAGGGACTTTCTACAATCCCTACTTCACCGAAGAAGGCGGGTAAAATCAGCGCTGTGGCATCGCCGACTCCAACATCCTCACACGCCATAACGATGAAGGTGGCAATAACGTAGACAGCTACCACCAGTAGCAGAACTGATAATACAGGGCGGTAAAGAATTTTCTTCCTGGCAAGCCACATAAGGTAACGGTATTTACCTATCCATCCCCGTACCATAAATTCCTCCCCTTAGAATTCTACTAATTAGCTAGCATCTATAATTAGCATAGATATATTATTCCCCGTGATAAACCACGTCAATAGATGTTAATTATTTAAATAGTATATTTATCTCCAGAGTTCATTTCAAAGCGAACAACGCATAAACTCCAAAGATATAGAGTCCGATTAGAATAAGTGCATACCAGCTAATAAATACGAAGGTCTTGCGCCTCCGCCGAGCCCTTATCCCGGCAATAACAACAATGTTCATCACCACCACCACCGCAGCCGTGACAAGGTGACTACGGGACACTGAGGCGAGAATAAATCCCTGACTATAGGCAATATCGACCAGGAAAATAACAGCAATATCAAGCATATTTGCGCCCAATACATCGGCGACTGCCATATCTATGGCCCGTATACGCAGTGCAGTTATGGCAACTACCAGTTCAGGTGCCGAGGTAGTAATCGCCAGAAAAAGACTACCCACAAAACTGGCACCCCAACCGGTGACCTCGGCAATTTCATCACCGATGAACGCCAGCCATATCCCGGCGGCTATAACTGCCGCTGCTGACAGTGCGAATCTCAGGTATGTTGCCCTGGCAGAAACATTACTATACTGCAGAGTATCAGCATTCTTAACAGACGGTTGGTGGCTTCTCTCGGAGAGGAGTATTCGCCTTATGCCTATTAAATACACCAGCAGTATAATAATACTGGGAATACCTACCCATCCCAGAGCCAATCCAGGTAACTCTCTCCCTGCAAGTATACCCCCACCAGCAATGGCAATAAGCAATATTCCCCAGCTAGCTGATGCTATATGCCTGGGACTTGCCTCGGTTAAAACAGGAGTGGGGCGGTTGAGGATATCCAGCAAAGCCAGGATAGAGATATTAAACAGGCAACTGCCTAGAAGTGTTCCCAAAGCCAGATCAGGGGAAGCAACCAGAGCAGCAGCGCTAATAGCGGTTACCATTTCAGGCATGGTGGTAATAGCAGCAATAAGCAGCAGCCCTATCCATATACGCCCCAACCCCGTCTTCTCAGCAATGATATCCCCATAGCGGGCCAGTTTTATTCCCGCAAATAAGATAACGGCCAGACAAAGAAGGAACTTAAACCAGATCAATTATAATTGCTCCTGGAATCAAACAAGGTAGAGCAATCATACTACATGGTAAGCCAGACTCGCAAAGCATCCAGCTTATGATAACCTGTATGGTATAATTACTGTCGCGGCTCAGGAGAGGTGACCGAGTGGTTGATGATGCCGCTCTCGAAATTCGTTAGTAGGTGTGCCACCCTATGTCATCAGATATGACCTGGTGCCATCGTGTCTGTCACAAATGAACGTTTCATAGCTAATAATGCCATCCTGTGCCAGTGACTGCCAAACAGTTTGTTGGCAAAATGTCGGCAAGTTAGTTACTCATCCAGAGAGCTGTTAAAGGATGTTCCATCCTGTTAGTAATTTGCAACGATAGGGTGAAATTAGAGAAGCTTGTTACTTAAAATTCCGTCCAACTTAGGCAAGCCCCTTTTCTACGAATGATCATGAATTCTTGTCAGGTAAGGTATTCCAACACCTGGTGAGGATAGATTACGGCACCTATTTTTGCAATCAAAAGAAATAGGCAGCTAAGTTCCCGATCTGACAAGCATCTGTTTTATTACCTTCTGTAGACGCCCTTGATTGAAGGGCTTGGTGACATATTGTAATCCCGTCTTTTTTATAAAATCAGGAGTCTCTCCTCCCATCATATCGCCCGTGATAAATACTATCCTGCTTGCCATGGAATTATCCATCTTGCGAACCCTGCGGTAGAATTCCATGCCATCCATGCCAGGCATTTTGATGTCCGTCATGATAACGTCATAGCTACCTTCGCTAAGCTTCTCCAGCGCCTTCTTAGCATCTCCCTCCACCTCCACCCTGTGACCTGACTCACTCAGTTCCGTAGCAAGGTACTTCCTTATAGCCTCTTCATCATCCACCACCAGTATACTGCCAATCACAGCCTCAGCATCTTCAGGTCCTCCATCATTAGACGCCTTCTCCTCTATACTTTCATCTGCCAGCACTGGCAGCTCTACAAAGAAGGTGGCTCCCTGTCCGGGCTCGCTCTCAGCGTAGATGCGCCCTCCATGCTCTGCGATGATTCCATGTGACAGGCTCAATCCCAGCCCTGTTCCTGCACCTACTTCCTTTGTGGTGAAGAACGGGTCGAATAACTTTTCCATATTCTTTTTAGATATACCGGTGCCATCATCCCGGAATGATACCCGGATGCCATTATCTATCAACTCAGTCTTGACTTCAAGTCTGCCCCTGCCATTGGCCTTGCTCATCTCCTGCTCAGCGTTCACCATTATGTTTAAAAACACCTGCTGTAATTGTCCAGTATCGGCCATGGTCCATGGCAGCTCAGGGTCAAGATCAAGCACTACCTCTATATTACTTGTCGCCATCTCATAGGATCGTAGCGCCAATGTATTCCCTATGATTTCATTGATATCTATGTGTGATCTCTCAGGCTTTCTCTGCCGTGCGAAGGTGAGCAACCTCTTCACAATACCAGCTACCCTCTCTCCACCGTCCTGGATTATTTTCAATTGCTCCATGACATCCTCAGGAAGGTCTTTTCTATTGCCTAGCAAATATGTGAATCCTATCACCGCTGTTAGCGGGTTATTGATTTCGTGGGCTATGCCAGATGCCATCTCACCCACCGACATCAACCGATCGGCGATGTTGAGCTGTTGCTCCATTTTCTTGCGCTCGGTGATGTCGCGAAGCGATAATAGGTAGGCACTTTCTCCTTCCCACTCAGTTTCCACCACTCGCATCTCGGCTGTGGCTATTCTCTGACTCTTCCCTATGATATCAATCTCCGTCGTTTCACCGACCACAATAGGAAAACCGAATTGTTTACCCAGGAGGCCCTCAGCCTTGCGGGCGAAAAGTGATTCGGTAGCAGGGTTAACAAAACGCACAATCCCATACTGATTCATAATGAGCATACTATCGGCGTTCTTGGTTATGATCTTACGAAAGTTTGCTTCGCTATCCTGCAGTGCCTTCTCTGCCCGCCTACGCTCGGTGAGGTCAGTCACTATTTCTATGAAGCCTATTACCTTTCCATTCTTATCCTTGGTCAGGGTGAATAAAATTTGAGCCGGGAATCTTTCGCCATCCTTCCTGACTTTTTCTCCTTCATAAGAGAACCTCCCTTTATTTATAAGGTATTCAATTATCTCCTGAAGTTTTCCAGCTTCAATAAATTCTTCGGGGAATAATATCTCTATATCTTGTTTGCCCATAACCTCTTCGGGGGCATAGCCATAGATTTGATGGGCACCTTCATTATAGGCAATAACATTGCCGTCGAAGTCGGCAGCAATGATGGCGTATCCGATGGGACTCTCAAGGAGAGTGGCTACAAAATCCGTGCTCCCACGGAGTTCTTCTATCCTGTCTTGAACTATTTGTAGGCTGGCGTCTTTCATATACTTTCAACTCT
>CAZCKW010000081.1:0-4870 GCA_964499375.1 uncultured Dehalococcoidales bacterium | reverse complement strand
TCATTGGGATTTTGTTACTAACCATCAGGGTTTTCAGAGCTTACTTGCTCATGTACGGGAAAAGACCCGGTATCGGAGAAATTATCCGAAGCCTCAGGAGTGGATAGGTTATGATATCCGGCTATACGCATGAAGTCGGACATGCCTATGTTCGTGCAGATGAATTTTACACCTGCTATCTGTGTCGCTACCTTCATATGCTGAAATTTGAATTAATAAAGGCAGTCACTTTTCTGCTGATAACAGGATACCATGCCCAGATGCTGGCGTGACCGGCTGGAAGCCAGCTAATGGCAGGCCTGCCGCATGCCTGCCAAAATTCAACTGTAGCTTGCCTGGGGATGTACTTGTCCCACAGCGCGTTAATCATTAATATCGGGCGATCCCGAAGACGATGGGCAAAGGTCATAGCGTCGGTCAGGAAACATTGCTTGAAAGGAATAACATCCTCAAACCCCCTTTCAGCCACGTCGGCAAGATATTGCGGGTAGTACCTGTGTGCCTGCCGGCATTCTGCCTCAGTACAAATAGACCCTTTTCTGAAGGTGTCAGCCCTACTCTCCCAGGTGATTACCTCAGAATTTCCTCCCATGGCAATAAGGATACCCGCCCTGATTCGCTCGTCTATACCCATCGCTATAGCAGAAATAAAACCGCCAAGGCTTATGCCCATCACTGTTATTTGCTCGTGGTTTATCTCTGACCTGCTGCGTGCCCAATCCACTACCTGGCACACTTCAATAACCGAACTGCGGTAGCCTTCAAACCATTCCTCGGAAGTGAGGTTGGGCATTCGTCTTCTTGCAGTTTCCGGCATGCGGCTGGAATGAAATACCGAGTATAAAACAAAACAGGCTATCCCCCTGTTGACCAGGGTTCGCGCTAGAAGTTTACAGGGAACTATACTACGGTCTCCCATGCCATGAAGGAGAATCACCAGAGGCACATTGTTCGCCCTTGATGGTCGAAAGTACTCTCCCTGTACGATTCGACTCTCTTCAGCGGGTGTTGGATATGCCGTGGAAAACTTAACTAAATTTGGCGACCATACTGAGTTTGTTTTTGCTACCCTCAGGTTTAAGACCGGCTCAGTCCTGGCATAGTGGTATGGATTCATAATTCAGGGTTTATGTTAATGCACGCGTCCGTTAAAGGCAACAATTCAGCTAAATTTTTAATGAACTCGACAATCTTTCCCAAACAAATCGCTATTTTAAAGTGGCAATTACCGAGTCGTGCCAATTTTGTTTATGAGAACGCCAGTGCATAATACTGCAGAACTGAGAAGCGGTGTGGGCGTTTTTGATATTTAGCAAACTAGACATATACGATATAATATATAAGAGTAAAAATTAACCCCTGATATACCTATATAGTTTTATGGTTAAAGGGAGCCCGTCTCTGTACAGGGGGAAATGAAGGAAGCAAAGCATCTCTCTAAATCGTCGAATCGAATGGTAAAAATCGTTAACATACTCTTTAAGTAGCTGCTCTCAGTTTTATCAGGCTTCTTAATTGCACATTCTGACGAATTGTGCAGGTGAGGTAATAATCAGCAGAATGCCGAAAGACATTCTAAAACCGACAGAGAATGTTTATACGTACAGCAAATCGGATCAGGCTAGTAATTTAGTTTAGCAAAGCAAGATGCTTTATGGCAGAATAAGAGATACTAAGAAAGCAGAAATACCAGACAAAGGAGGTAAAATAATGGGTATGAGAGCATATTTACTGGTAGATGTTACTGACGACATGGAGCAGCAGGAGTTTGGGAACAAAGTAAAGGAGCTGGAGCAAATGCCTGGAGTGGATTTCATTGACACTGTCATCGGCTCCCATGATATGATTATCATGGTGGATGCGCCAGTGGCGGTTGAGGCTATAGCCAGAAAGATTCAGGACGAGAGTTGGGTTAAGGGCATGGAAATCCTGAAAATCGTCAGCATGTTTGAGCGACGCCGAGCTTCAAAGAAGGAACTTCTCAAGGCTTTGAAACATGGCGGCGTGTAATTTCCTTTTTCCGGCTTAAATTTAATCAGGTCTTGAAAAAGCTAATTTGTAGCAGAAGGAGGTTCAATGGCTGTCGAAGCTAAAGCCAGGAAAAAATTGAGTCTTATGGCAATCGATGCCATAGTCCATAAGCATAATGTGCAGCCCGGAGCTGTGATACCGGTTCTTCAAGAAATTCAAGACACCTATGGGTATGTACCCCCAGCAGCAATTGAACGTATAGCGGAGAACATAGGCATATCTGCCAGTGAGATATATGGCATAGTCACCTTTTATACTCAGTTTCGGCTCAAGCCCATAGGTAAGAATTTAATTAAAGTTTGTCATGGAACTGCGTGTCATCTGAGCGGTGCAGAAATGATAGCGCTGGCGTTAGCTCAGGTAGTAGATGCCAGGGAAGGTGAAACCAGCCCGGATGGCATGTTCACGGTGGAGCGGGTAGCCTGTCTTGGCTGCTGCAGCCTGGCTCCCTGCATAATGATCAATGGTGAAGTCCATGGGCGACTCACTCCTGAAGCTATTAGTAAACTAGCGAGACAACTCCAAGAAACAGAAACAGTTACTCCAGTGGAGTGAAATAGATAGTGATGCTTTATAAAAAAGATAAAAGAGGCGGAAATTGGGTTATAAAGGTAGGCCTGGCCTCTTGTGGCATAGCCGCCGGAGGGCGAAAGGTGTATGACGCCTTTAGCAGCGAGCTTCGGGATAGAGGGCTGGATGTAGAGCTGAAGCAAACCGGGTGTATGGGTATGTGCTACAACGAGGTGCTAGTCGAGGTTTCCTCGCCAGAGGATGAACATGTTTTCTATGGGCATGTTACACCCGATCAGGTTGAACGCATAGTTGTGGAACATTTGATTGGTGGTAAGTCTGTTACCGAATGGGTTATACCTGCCGATGAGATAGCTGACCTTTTGTCTAAGCAGAGGAGGATTGTACTCCGAAATTGTGGCATAATCGATCCTGAATCTATCGATGACTATGTTGACACCGGTGGCTATCAAGGTATACAGAAGGTGCTACACAGTATGTCACCCCAGGAGGTGATCGATGAAGTCACTGAATCTGGCTTGAGAGGAAGAGGCGGGGCTGGCTTCCCTACCGGTGTCAAATGGGGTTTTGCTAGAAAATCTCCCGGCACTCAAAAATATGTAATATGCAACGGCGACGAGGGAGACCCCGGCGCTTTCATGGATAGAAGTGTTCTGGAAAGCGACCCTCATAGTATTATCGAAGGGATGTTGATAGCCGGCTATGCAATTGGTGCCTCGGAAGGCTATCTTTATGTTAGAACAGAGTATCCACTAGCAATTCACCGATTAGAGATAGCACTGGCCCAGGCCAGGGAGAGAGGATTTATAGGTGAGGGCATACTGGGTTCTAACTTCGATTTCGATATAAGCATCAGACAGGGAGCTGGCGCTTTTGTCTGTGGGGAAGAGACGGCTCTTATGATGTCAATAGAGGGGCAGCGGGGAATGCCTAGGTTCCGACCACCTTTTCCTGCTCAATCAGGTTTATGGGGCAAGCCTACCAACATCAATAATGTAGAGACTTTAGCGAATGTAGCCTGGATTATACTTAACGGCGCTAATGCTTTTAACACCTGCGGCACCGATAGAAGCAAAGGCACCAAGGTTTTCGCTCTGGCGGGTAAAATAGCCCACGGTGGATTAATAGAGGTTCCTATGGGCATAACCTTGAGGGAGATTGTATTTGATATCGGTGGTGGAACCTCAAGCGGGCTAACACTCAAAGCAATTCAGATTGGAGGGCCATCTGGGGGCATTATTCCAGCCAGCCTAATTGACACACCCGTAGATTATGAGTCGGTGACTCAAACTGGGGCTATCATGGGCTCGGGTGGATTGATTATAATGGACGAGAGCGCTTGCGTGGTAGATGTGGCCAAGTTCTTCCTCAATTTCACCCAAGGCGAATCCTGCGGTAAGTGTACTTTCTGCCGAATAGGAACAGTGCGAATGTCGGAAATTCTGGATAAGATTACCAGAGGCGAGGGGAAAGAGGGAGACCTGGAGCTCCTTGAAGAACTGGCCCAGGGCGTAAAGAGCTCCTCACTGTGTGGGCTAGGACAGACTACCCCTAACCCGGTGTTGACCACGCTCAGGTACTTCCGTAGTGAATATGAAGCACACATCCACGAGAAGAAATGCCCAGCCAAGAAATGTCAGGCCTTAATTACCTATGAGGTCATAGCGGAAAAATGTACCGGGTGCGGGCTTTGTGCTAAATACTGCCCTACGGGTGCTATATCCGGAAAGAAGAAGCAGCCTTATGTTATAGACCCTGAGAAATGCATTCGCTGTGGGCTATGTAAAAGTGTGTGCCGTTTTGGTGCCATATCTGTTTACTAAGGAGAAGATAATGGCAAAGGTTCGATTTACTTTAAATGGAAAGACCCTTGAAGCTGCTGCTGGAAGCACTATTCTGGAAGCAGCTCAGCAAAATGGGGTTGAGATACCTACTTTATGTCATGACCCCCGCCTTAAGCCCACTGCTGCCTGCCGCCTATGCTTAGTGGAAGTGGAGGGGGCTCGTAGCACTATGCCTGCTTGCGTTACCTCAATGGCAGAAGGCATGGTAGTTAGAACAGCAACGGACGAGCTTATTAAGATTCGCCGTATGGCTTTGGAATTGCTACTTTCCGATCACTATGGTGATTGCGTTGCCCCCTGCAAACTAGCCTGTCCTGCCGGAATAGACATTCAGGGCTACATCGGCCTTATCGCCATCGGGCAGTATCGAGAAGCATTAAAACTCATTAAAGAGACTAACCCTCTACCTCTCGTTGTTGGCCGAGTATGTCCTCGCTTCTGCGAAACTAAATGTCGCCGAAATC
>CAZCKW010000080.1:0-4920 GCA_964499375.1 uncultured Dehalococcoidales bacterium | reverse complement strand
CCCCGCTAATCCTCCAATTTCAAAGCCACCCACTTTGGCTAACACATCGATTGGGTCTCGGGGATTAGGTTTGTTGAGAGATAACGCTTGTTTAATTGTCTTGACCTTGTGTGCCAGTTGCTCATTACCCAAGCCTGCACCTCGCCCCGTGACCTTTTCTACTGACTCGCCTGTGATGGCAGCACATATTGCACTGCTGGCGGTAGTATTACCAATGCCCATGTCTCCGGTGCCTACGATGTCGAGTCCTTTAGCTATCTCGGCTTCTATAACTGCAATCCCTGTTTCTATTGATTTCACAGCTTCGTTGTGGGTCATCGCTGCTTGCCGTGCCATATTCTTTGTCCCTCGGGCTATTTTTTTGCAGATAAGGTCTGGGTGAGGTGGAAGGGTGCTTGCCGTTCCCATATCAACTACAACGACGCGAGCGCCGATAAATCGTGACAGAACATTTATGCCGGCACCACCGGCGAGGAAGTTAGAGACCATCTGTGCCGTCACTTCTTGAGGATAGAGGGTTATCCCTTCATTTACCACGCCGTGGTCAGCAGCCATGGTTATGATAGCTTTGTGCTTAAAGCCAGTAATTGTCTGGCCCTTGATACCGGCTATCTGGATGGATAGTTCCTCTAACCGCCCCAGACTCCCTCGGGGTTTGGTCAGTTCGTCCTGGCGAGCTCGAGCAGCTTCCATAGCGTCCCTGTCCAGGGGTTTTATTTTATTTAACATTCGGGAAAGGGATTCATTCATTTCAATATTCAATGCCTCGACGTGCAGCAATTCCCCTGGTAAAAGGATGTTTAACTGCTACCATCTCGGTTACCAGGTCCGCTTGCTCAAGGATTTCCTGTGATGCTCCACGCCCGGTTAAAATCAATTCCATTTTATCAGGCTTCTTGCTCATCAGTTCCAGTATTTGGGCAGTGCTTATAATGCCCATGTTTGCAGCGACCAGGATTTCGTCCAGGATTACCATGTCATAGTTGCCACTGAGTATAGCATTCTCAGCAAGGGATAGAGTCTGCTCAGTGGTTGGGCGAAGTTCTTCTGAAGTCTGGTTGAAGCTATCCTTGGTATTTGGCTGTATTATATCAAAAGGATGGTATTGGGAAGTGAAAAGATGCTCTCCACAGGTGTGCCTACCTTTGATGAATTGGATAAAGAGGACTTTCATACCTTGCCCCGCTGCCCTGAGAGACAGCCCTAGAGCTGCCGTAGTTTTACCTTTGCCGTCTCCGGTATAGACCTGAATCAAACCTCTAGATTGCTTCATCGCTTTCGCTCCTCAAAGCGACATTCCTTTATTACCTCTTTAATTGCAGCGACTAGGTTTTGGCATTCGGGCAAGGTACGAGGTGAAATGCGGATGTATTGAGGAAGACCAAAGGAGGAGCAATCACGCACCAGCATTTTTCGCTCAAGCAGTTTATGACGGAATTCCCTGGCATTGCCTACCTCAACCAGAAAGAAGTTTACCTCTGAAGGGAGAGGAGGCAAGCCAAGGCGGGAAAGCTCCTGTATGAGATAGCTCTTTGCCTTCCCGAGCTCGGTTTTGCAATGCTTTAAGTATTCATCCTCGTTTATGACAGCAAGCCCGGCGTTTTGAGCTACAGCGTTGACGTTCCATGGTGGGCAGAGGTGGCGAAGAGTAGTGATAATTTCCTCTCTTGCCACTCCGTAACCCAGGCGAAGTCCAGGCATGGCATAGTCTTTAGTCATAGAGCGTAGGATGAGGAGATGGCTTCGTTCTGCTCGCAGTGGTGAATGCAATGCCAAATCCAGGGAGGGCCAAGCGCTATCAACGAAGCCAATATACGCTTCATCTAAGATTATCAGTGAATCTTCACTGGCATCCAGAATTTTCTCGCAGTCGTCTTGTGAGAGATACCTCCCAGTAGGATTATTAGGATTGCAAATGAAGATGCCTTTTGGGCAGTGCTGGCTGATTAAATCAACAGTCTCACTTATATTAAGCTGGAACCCGTTTTGCGGTGAGAATCGTTGTTTTATTAGAGACGCCCCGGTGATTTGACAGGCAACCTGGTATTCACCGTAAGTAGGCTCAACAATGAGAACCTTGTCGTCTTTCCCTAAATAGGCCAGAGCAGCAAGGCGTATAAGTTCAGTGGACCCACTTCCAATTAATAAATTATTTGGCTTTATTCCTAGCTTTTCAGCCATGGATTGTCTCAGACGGGATGCCGCTGAATCAGGGTAATGGGAGATATCCACTTTGCTCAGCGCTGGCATTATCCCTGGTGGTGGACCAAAGGGGTTAAGATTGGCACTAAAGTCAATAACCTCTTGAGGAGCAATATCCAGTGTTTCCAGCTCGGCATAATCGATACCGCCATGTGGGCAGCCAGATAAGCCGTGTATTTCCGGTCTAGGTAATAAAGACAAAGTGTGTCACCCCCCCAATTAAATAGAACAAAACGCAAAGTAGAGTGGCCATCTGTGCCAGCTTTATTCCAGAGGCAATAAGTTCGGGAGATAAGGGGTTATTTTTATTGCCTAAGCTGTAACACCCCGCCTTTTGTAGTTGAGTCCTGAGCGCTCCAGCAACGGCGCTCATCGGCCAGCCGGCGTTGGGACTTTCAGTGTTGCCATGGTCACGAAGCATAACTCGCCAGGCGTTTTTCCCATCTTTCCTGCATAGATAAGCTGATATCACTAGCAGCAGCCCAGTAATTCGCGCCGGGATAAAATTCAACACATCGTCTAATTTAGCAGCAAACTTACCTGAATATTCATATTTACCATGATAGCCAATCATGGCATCCCAGGTATTTACCACCCGATAAACCACGGCGCCGGGCACACCGAAAAGCAGGAAATAGAACAGTGGGGCAACAACACTATCGCAGGTATTTTCTGCCACAGATTCCACTGTTGCCGAGACTACTTCCGTCCCCCCCATGGTTTGAGTCTCACGACTGACCAGAGCAGGCATCCTGGCTCGGGCTTCCTCTATATTACCCTTGGTTAAGAGCAGTTTTATCTCAAGAGCAGTCTGTCTTAGCTCTCTGAAAGAGAAAGATGGTTTTAATAACAAAGCGCCTATCAATATATAAGCTAGCGGGCTAACCTGTCTGGCATAAGATAGCAGGAAATAAACAGGTGAAGTGAAAATGAAAATAGTAAGCAGAACCATAGCACTGCCGTAGATTACCTGGGAATGGTCCCCTTGAACAGGAGTAAATCTTTTACAAAATGAGATTACTTTCCCCATCCATACCACTGGATGTGTAATGCGAGGCGGTTCCCCGAATAATAAATCGATGAGCAGAGCCAAGAGTAAGATGAATAAGCCTTCCATAGTTTTTTCTACCGCTGGATATAGGTTTTTTCTTCTTTACCTTCGCCTGCTATGATAAGAGTAGCAGGCAATCCGTTAATGGGGTGAGGGTAAACACATACTTCAGCTCCATAGGCTTTCTTAATATTCTGGGCTGTGAGCACTTCTTGTGGCGTTCCCTCAGCATAAACCGTTCCCCCATTTAGCATGACCAGCCAGTCACAGTATTGAGCGGCTAAATTCAAATCGTGCAGGGCAGCAATAACAGTCAAACCTTGTTCAAGGCAAAGGCTCTTAACCAGATTCAGAATCTCAACTTGATGGTTTATATCCAAATTTGCCGTTGGTTCATCAAGTAGAATAACCTTTGGCTGCTGGGTCAGGGCTCGAGCGATAAAGAGTCGCTGCCTCTCCCCTCCCGAGAGTTCGCCCACCCGGTGCTCAGCAAGAAGTTGCGTTTGTGTCGCTTCCATAGCTTGCCAGGCAATAGCCATATCCCTTTCTCCTTCATATCGCAGAAATTGTAGGTGAGGAGTCCGTCCCATGAGCACCACTTCAAACGCGGTAAAGGCTGCCGGCAAAACAGGATTTTGTGGCACTGTAGCAATGAGACGAGCAAGGTCTTTCCTTTTAATATTATTTATATCCTGGCCAGCGACAAAGATGTGGCCGGTAAAAAGGTTGACCAGCCGGTTTATTCCCTTTATCAGGGTGGACTTTCCTGAGGCATTGGGCCCGATGAGACCCAGCATCTCACCAGGCACTGCTCTCAGGTTTATGCTGCTTAGCACTGCCCTGTGGTCATAACCCAGGCTAACGTCTTTTAGCTCAATCAATATTTATCTACTCCTCTTGTTATTCTAAGTCCATCATTTTTAGAAGAAAAGGAGACTCTTCCGTCTTCGCAGCAGGTAAAGGAAGAAAGGAGCTCCAAAGAAGGCGGTAATTACTCCTACTGGAATCTCTGTTGGGTAGGCTATCGTGCGGGCAAGAGTGTCAGCCAGTATGAGGAAGATAGCTCCGACAACAGCTGACAGGGGAAGCAGGAATCGATGGTCCGGCCCCCAAATAAGCCTCACTGCATGGGCGACGATTATACCCACAAAGCCGATAAGACCAGTGAAGCAAACTGCCGCTGAGGTAATCAGTGTAGCAGCACCCAGCAATATTAACTTGACCCTTTCTACGTTGACGCCCAATTGTTTTGCCTGCTCTTCATCAAGCTGCATCACGTTTAAAGACCGGGAGTGAAGGCAGATGACCACGATGCCGGCTAATATGCCGGGAAAGACTGTCTGTACTTCAGCCCACCTGGTCAGGGAAAGCCCGCCCAGCAACCAAAATACAATCCCATGCAGTTGCTCACCACAAATGGTCATCAGGTAGGATGTAATGGAGGCCAGAAAAGCACCTAAAGCTACGCCAGCCAGGATGAGAGTGGTAGCCGGTATAGTTTTACCTACATGAGCTAATGAATAAACTACAGCAACGGCGCCCATTCCTCCAATAAAAGCAAAAGTGGGAACAGCTCCAAAACTCATCCAGGTAAAAGCAAAGGGAATGAGAAAGGCAATGGTAGCTCCTAACCCAGCCCCCTGAGCAACACCAATTAGATAGGGGTC
>CAZCKW010000079.1:0-5079 GCA_964499375.1 uncultured Dehalococcoidales bacterium | reverse complement strand
GCAGGCGGCTCTTTGTTCCATCCTGAAGCTACAAGCCAGTCACGAACCGGCTGCTTGTCAAAGCTAGGCTGTGAGCGCCCAACTTCATATTGACTAACATCCCAGAATCGACTTGAGTCCGGTGTTAACAACTCATCGATAAGCGTTAGCTTCCCATTAATGAGTCCAAACTCGAACTTAGTGTCGGCAATTATAATGCCCTTGGCCCTGGCATAATCTCTGGCATAACAATAAATAAGCAAGCTCTTCTCCTCTAATTCCTCAATCAGGGTATGGCTACCTCGCCCCTTTCGCCATGATATTTCCTCAAGACTTCTTATATCCTGCTCATTTAGGGGACGGTCATGCTCTGTTTCACCCTTGGTAGTAGGAGTAAAAATAGGCTGAGGTAATTCTTGACTTTCCTGCATTCCCGGTGGTAACTGAATGTTGCCAGTGCTACCTGTTTCTTTGTACTCTACCCAGGCTGAGCCAGATAGGTAACCACGGACAACACACTCCACAGGGATACGGTCAGCTTTAGTCACAACCATAGAGCGACCGATAAGGGACTCAGGCAATTCTCCAGAAGAATTCAACAGCTTGTTTAAACTGTTCAAAGAAACCTTGCTATTAACTACCTCTATTAGATGATTGGGCACAATTTGGGCTGTTTTTCCAAACCAAAAGGCTGATAATTTATTAAGGCCTTCTCCCTTATCAGGGATACCACAGGGTAGGACAAAATCAAATGCCGATATACGATCGGTAGCCACAATAAGAACCCTTTCCCCAAGGTCATAGACGTCTCTTACCTTGCCACGCCGAAACAAGGGAAAAGGTAAATCGGTTTGTAATAGAATAGACATCTTTCGTTACGCTAAAGTGCGTGAGGAGTCAACCTGTCCTCATAAGTTTGATTGACCTCTTTAAATTTGGTTAGCCCCAGTCGGTTAAACACCGTGTCCACATATTGCAGGTAATAATTATAGTCAAACAAGGATTCCAGTTCAGATTTATTGAGATAAGCTGCTATTTCTGTATCATCCTCAAGAAAAGATATAAAGCTCTTTTTATTCTGCCAGGCTTTCATGGCATTATTCTGCACCATTTTATAAGCCTTCTCCCGACTAACGCCCTTATCTATTAACGCCAGGAGCACTCTCTGGGAAAAAACCAGGCCGCAGGTGAGTTCAATGTTACTGCGCATATTCTCTGGATAAACTTTGAGTTCCTTCATTATCGAGGTAAACATAGTCAACACATAGTCCATAACCAGGCAAGAATCCGGTAAGATGATACGTTCTGTAGAAGAGTGGCTGATATCACGTTCATGCCATAGTGCAATATTTTCCATAGAGGTTAATGCATAACCCCTGATTAGTCGGGCAAGCCCAGAAATGCGTTCACAAAGTTCGGGGTTTCTTTTATGTGGCATTGCTGAGGAGCCTGTCTGCCCTGCGTGGAATGGTTCTTCAACTTCCAGGATTTCAGTTCTCTGAAGGTTCCTTATTTCAGTGGCGAATTTCTCTAATGAGCCGGCAATTATGGCCAGTGTAGTTACAAACTGGGCATGACGATCACGCTGAATTATCTGGCTTGATATTGGGGCTGGGGTAAGCCCTAATTTAGCACAGGCTCCCTCCTCAACCTCGGGAGGTACTGTAGCATAGGTGCCTACTGCTCCAGATATTTTACCTATAGAGATAGCCGTTTTTGCTTCAATCAACCTTCGAGCATTGCGCTTCGTCTCTTCTGTCCATAAGGCTAGTTTTAAACCAAATGTTATTGGCTCAGCATGAATGCCATGAGTTCGTCCCATCATAATAGTATACTTGTGCTCAATAGCTTTGTTCCCCAGAACAGTGATAAGCTCATTGATGTCTCGCTCCAGAATATCCGCAGCATCTTTTAACTGGAGACTCAGAGCGGTATCCATGATATCCGACGAGGTAAGTCCAAGATGTACGAAGCGCGATTCCTCTCCAAGGCTTTCAGCCACTGAATTAAGAAAGGCAGTCATGTCATGATGGGTCTCTTTGAGGAATTCAGCGATACGATCTAGATTGCAACTAGCTTTCTTTATTTTGGGTATGGCTTCCCTGGGGATTTTGCCCAACTCCGCCCATGCTTCGCAGGCGGCCACTTCCACCTTAAGCCAGTTACTGAACTTATTTTCCTCAGACCATACTTGCTTCATTTGAGGTCGTGAATAACGCTCAATCATTTTATTTCTCTGCCAATTCCCTCCTATACTTTATATAGGCTTTTTTCACAGCATCATCCTTCATGCCCAAAATCTGAGCGGCAAGCAAAGCAGCATTTTTAGCACCACCTTCACCAATTCCAACACATGCCACCGGCACCCCCGCAGGCATCTGAGTTATAGATAGAAGAGCATCTATACCTTTTAGTTCGCTGGTAGGCAAGGGAACGCCGATTACTGGCACCGTAGTCCAGCTAGATAGAATACCGGGAAGATGAGCAGCACCACCAGCAGCAGCAATGATAACCTCAAAACCCCTCTCTTCTGCTTTCAATCCATATTCCCTTAGTTTCCCGGGATTTCTGTGAGCTGAGATAATGGAAACTTCATAATCAACGCCTAGCTGCTCCAGCAGGTCAATTGTCGGCTTTACCAAGTCCCGGTCATTTTTGCTTCCCATGACAATTCCCAATCGCGACATTCAAGCCACCTCTCTAAGTGCAATATCTTTACGATAGTAACACCCTTCATAGTATACATCACTTAAGACACCATAAGCCTTTTCCCTGGCTTCAGCCATATCTCCACCCATACCCACCACAGTGAGTACCCTCCCACCATTGGTATAGATTATTCCATCGTCACCTAATTTAGTTCCAGCGTGAAAGACTAGCACCCCCTTATCCACCCTATCCAGCCCCCTTACAGGAAATCCCCTAACATAACTGCCTGGATAGCCAGCCGAAGTCATAACCACCCCCACACAGGCATCACTACTCCATTCTATATTAATTTGGTCAAGGTTACCTTCAATAACCGCCAGGATAATATCCACCAAATCACTCTTGAGGAGAGGCAAAACGACCTGAGTCTCTGGATCACCAAAACGGCAATTAAACTCCAACACGGATAATTCGTCCTTGTCGGTGACCATTAACCCGGCATAAATCACCCCCTTATAGGTTATTCCTTCGTTAGCCATTGCTTTGAGCGCTGGTAATAAAATGGTATTTGTAGCCTTTTCTATAAGTTCAGCCGAAAAAAAACCTGGTGGGCTGTAGCTTCCCATACCACCGGTGTTAGGTCCCTGGTCCCCATCCCAGATTTGCTTATAATCACAGGCTGGAACCATGGGGGAGAGTGTTTTTCCATCGGTGTAAGCTATCAGGCTTACCTCCCTCCCACTGATGAATTCATCAATTGTCACTTTGTCTCCCGCTGAACCAAATACCTTCGCTTCCATAATATCACTGAGAGCCTTGTCGGCTTCTGGCAAGGAGTATGCAATAATTGCACCTTTTCCAGAAGCTAGCCCATCTGCCTTGATTACAACAGGTAACTCCTGTCGTTTAAGGTACTCACGAGCTTCAGAATAAGAGGAGAAAGCACTTGCCTTGGGGCAGGGAATGCTATACTTCTCCATTAAGTTCCTGGCAAAAACCTTACTTGATTCTATTTGAGCTGCCGCTCTGTTAGGACCAAAAATAGGAATACCCAGACTATCAAAATAATCAACTATACCTAAAGACAACGGAACTTCAGGACCAACGACAACAAGGTCAATGACGTTGTCTTTAGCCGCTTTACCCAGGGCTTTTGCATCAGAAGGATCAATATCTAGATTCTCACCGATGAGTGCTGTCCCAGCATTACCAGGAGCACAATAAACCCTGTCAACCTTAGAACTTTGGGCTATCTTCCATACTAAAGTATGCTCCCTGCCTCCTCCTCCGATGACCAGTAACTTCAATAATTATTATTTCCTTTACACATGATAGCAGTTGTTCTTTGGTACACCTTTTTTCCAGGAACCAACAAATTTACGAAATCTCCTTAAACTTTTCTGCCTGAACGGTGTCAAGGGCTTGAATCAATTTAACTAACTCAGCAAAATGTTCCTTTTCCTCTTCAACGATATGCTCCAGTACTGTTACAGCCTCGTCATTTCCCAGCATTTCCAGGTGCTCCTGATATTGATTTATTGCTTGCAATTCGCCAACTAAATCTTCACGTAGTATCTCCAGGTCCATGGACAATTCTTCTTCCGGGCTGAAACCCTCTTCCTCTGGTGAATAACTCATTTTTCTCCTCCTTTGAAATTTATTCCCATTCTATGGTTGCAGGTGGTTTACTGGTAATATCATAAACTACCCGGTTAATATTAGGTACCTCGTTAACTATACGGTCTGATATTCTATCCAAAAGGTCATATGGTAATCGTGCCCAACTAGCAGTCATAGCATCTTCGCTATTTATTGCCCTTACTGCTACCAGATAGCCATAAGTTCTATAATCACCCATAACCCCAACGCTTTTAACGTCGGTGAGCACAGCGAAGCTCTGCCATAGTTGGCGATACATATTCGCTTTTTTGATCTCATACATTACAATCCAGTCAGCAGAACGAAGTAATTCCAATTTTTCTCTGGTTACCTCACCAATGACACGGATTGCCAGTCCCGGTCCTGGAAATGGCTGCCTCCAAATCATATCCTCAGGCAATCCTAAAGCCAAGCCCACCTCACGGACTTCATCCTTGAACAAATACCGAAGAGGCTCAATGAGGGTGAATTTCATTTTAGCCGGCAAGCCACCAACATTATGGTGGCTCTTTATTTTTGCTGAAGCTTTGCTTTCTGTTGTAGCACTTTCAATGACATCGGGGTAAAGGGTGCCTTGTGCCAGGAAATCGACCTTGCCTAATTTGGCTGCCTCTTCCTCAAAGACCTTAATAAACTCATTACCTATTAATCGTCGCTTCTTCTCTGGGTCAGTTACCCCACGAAGCCGTTCCAGGAATCTTCTGCTGGCATCTACATAAACTATATTCATCTTGAGATTCTGCTGGAAAGTGTTAAGTACCCTCTCTGGTTCCTCACGCCGTAATAAGCCAT
>CAZCKW010000078.1:0-5090 GCA_964499375.1 uncultured Dehalococcoidales bacterium | reverse complement strand
TTTGTCCCAATCTACTAAAGGCTTTAGTTCATAAGCCTTTTTATCTGGAACGATACTTATCTGACCTGAATAGAGAGGAGAGTTAACAATCTTATAGAATATGTCATTTAATTCATCCACCTGTGCTTTGTCTACCTGCCGATAGTGCAGGGTTAATGTAAGTTCTTTGTTGTCTATTCTGGCTCCTTTAACGTCAGCTATGGCGTCCCCGATATCCCGATATAAAGAATTCATTAGAGGTAATGCCTGCCTGGCAACGGGATTAACGAAACTGATACCAGGTCCTTTTATCTCCAAGCCGTGGTTTCCAACATAGATAATGCCCTTGATACCAACTCTTTCTGATAAATCTGTCAAGATACGACCACTTATTATTCCTAAAGTTACTGAAGGAATTGCAGCCAGTCTTTGTAAACATTCCTTTACTTCTGGTGATAAATCAGCTAATTCAGGCTTTTCCACAATAGGAGTCAAAGTGCCATCATAATCAATCAATAGCAATATGTGTCTTGCTTCCCGGATTCTGGTAGAAATGGCACCATAATGTGACAAAAGATATTTCATAATCAGTTTGTGGCTATTTCAGTTCTGCTAACCGCGAGAAAATATCAGCAGCCCACTTGTAAATATTGTTCTCCCTGACTATATGCCTCTTTCTTCTCATCCGTCTGCGTATTTGCCACTCGGGCATATCCAGAGCTTTTTTAATGGACTCGGCAAACTGGTCGATGGCAAGGGGGTTTATCAATAAAGCATCATCAAGTTCCCTGGCGGCTCCAGCAAGAGAACTCAATATTAAAATACCATCATTGCCAGACCGACTGGCTACGAATTCTTTAGCTACCAAATTCATCCCATCATGTAGAGGACTAACTATGCATAAGTCAGCCATATTCATCAAGGCTGACAGTGTATCAGACGGTAAAGGACCATCTAGGGTGATTATTGGCTTCCAATTCCCTGAAGCATGCTTCGAGTTTATTCCCTCTATTAGTGTATTCACTCTTTTATGTAGCTTTTTGTAACTTGGGATTTCGTCACGGCTGGGTACCTGTACTGAAATAAAAGATAACTTACCTCTATAATCGGGCCACTTGTCCAGAAAGCGGTCTATTGCCAGCAATCTTTGAGGAATCCCCTTGGTATAATCCAACCTATCTATGCTGATGGCTACGTACTTATCTCCCAAAGAATAATTCTGCCTTAATCGCTTTATCTCTTGCTTGACTTCGTCACTCTGAGCATCATGGGATAGTTGTTCAAAGTCTATACTTATAGGGAAGCAGCCTACGATCGTTTTACTTTCATTGCAGTTAACCTCTGCCTTTTCATAATTAACGCTAGCTTCCAGTGTTCTGTTGACTGTGGTAAGGAAATTACGGCAGTGACGTACTGTCTGAAAGCCTAAAAGATCATTTCCCAGAAGGCCATTTAGTATCTCCTTCTGCCAGGGGCAGGCGCTGAAAACTAGTTGTCTGGGCCAGGGAATATGCCAGAACTGTGCTATGGTAATATCGGGTCTGACTTCCTTTATCAAACGCGGTACCAGTGCAAAATGATAATCCTGGATAAAGACTAACGTTTTCCTGTTCCCCACTTCCTCCAATATTTTTCTGGTAAAGATATTGTTGACTTCCTGATAAGCATCCCACTGTGATTTATTAAATACAGGCTGAACGTAGGTAGAATGGCACAGAGGCCAGAGCGTCTGATTCGAGAAGCCATAATAATAATCCTTTATCTGTTTCCTGGTCAGCCACACCCGTTTTAGAGTGTAAAATGGCTCTTCTAGGGGAACCCTCACCTTGCTATTGAAGTCCACTGCCTCTTTATCAGCCTTGCTATTCCCATACGCAATCCATAGACCATCTGTGGCACGCATTATAGAATCGAGTGCGGTAGTCATACCCCCAACTGCAGCTTCACATTTAATCTTACCAGCTACATAATTACGGATGTATGGCTCTCGATTAGAGACAACTATGAGGTGATAATCAGCGAATCTCTCCTTTATGAGGTTGTGCAAATTTTCTTTGTTCCACATTATATCTATTACCTCAAGATACATTTTACTACGCACAGGCTATCAAGCCAAACTGACTATCAGCCATGATATAATAGATGGTGACTACTAGAGATATTAATACCTTTTAGCAAAGGTCGATTGGAATGAACAAGCTGAAGAAGATTGGCATCTTGACCAGTGGAGGTGATGCTCCCGGAATGAATGCCTGCATCAGAGCGGTCGTTCGCTGTGCGGTTAAATACCAAATAGAGATAATAGGATTTCGTCGAGGTTATGCCGGTTTACTGCAAAACGATTTCATAAAACTAGGCCCCCGGTCGGTAGCTAATATAATCCACCGCGGTGGTACTTTTTTAGAGACAGCGCGCTGCGATGAAATGAAAACGGCAGAGGGATTACAGAAAGCAGTTGAGAACTTGCAACGGGAAAGCGTTGAGGGCTTGATAACCATAGGTGGAGATGGCACTTTTCGTGGAGCAACTGCTTTAGCCGAAGTGGGAAACATAAAGGTAATTGGTATTCCAGGTACCATAGATAATGACGTCTATGGCACCGACTATGCTATTGGCTTTGATACAGCAATAAATACAGCTTTAGATGCTATAGATAAAATTAGAGATACTGCCGGGTCTTTGCAGCATCCCTTCTTTATCGAGGTCATGGGGAGGAGCAGGGGTTTCATTGCATTAGCCGTTGGAATCGCCGGTGGTGCCGCAAGTATTTTGATCCCTGAAACAGAGACTAAGATAGAGGAGCTTTGCCTTGAGTTGAGGCGTAACATTAAAAAAGGAAAGAAATCCAGCATAGTGGTAGTTGCCGAAGGGGATGATGCCGGGGGAGTATTTCAAGTCGCGCAACAGGTCTGGGAAAGGTTAAAACTGGAATATCGAATCTGCGTTCTGGGACATATACAAAGGGGTGGCTCGCCGACAGCCAGGGACAGGATTCTGGCCAGCAAGTTAGGAGCAGCAGCCGTTGATGCTCTAGCAGATGGTAAATCGGGGTATATGGCTGGAGAATTAAAAGGGGAAATAATATTTACCCCATTGAAGGATACGTGGGAGAAGCAAAAGGAACTGGATAATAATTTACTACAGTTAGTGAAAATACTGGCTACTTAACAGTATGAGAAAATTATCCATAGGTAAGATACGAGGTTTACAGCAACTGGCCAATGATAATGGCATTTTTACAATGTGTGCTTTAGACCATAGGGGCTCACTTAAGAGAATGCTCGGTGGCACAAATCCTGAAGGTGTTAGTTATCAAGATATAGTTGATTTTAAGCTAGACCTATGCCGGGTTATAAGCCCCCACGCCAGCGCCATCCTCTTAGATCCTATTTATGGTGCGGCACAGGCAATTTCTGCTGGCGTTATTCCTGGGAATACCGGATTACTGGTAAGTTTGGAAGAGACTGGTTATTCGGGTAATGCAGACGCAAGAATTACAAACATACTTCCCGATTGGAATGTTAGAAAGATAAAGAAAATGGGAGCCACAGCAGCAAAGCTTCTCCTCTACTATCGGCCTGATGTTGATGTTGCCGGAAAACAACTCGAAACAGTTAAGAAACTGGCTGATGAATGTCTGGCAGAGGACATACCATTCGTTGTTGAGCCTGTAAGCTATAAAGTGGGAGCAGAGAAAGACACCCCTCAGAATTTTGCTAGCCTAAAGTCTCGACTGGTTGTTGAAACCGCCAGGCAAATCACAACCCTTCCCATAGATGTGCTCAAGGCCGAATTTCCATCGGACCTTGAATTTGAAAGAGACGAGAGTCGGCTTTCTAATTACTGTCATCAGCTTAATGAGGCAAGCCAGGTTCCCTGGGTTATTCTTAGTGGCGGTGTGAATTTCGATATCTTTTACCAGCAGGTTAAAATTGCCTGTCAGGCAGGAGCTTCAGGATTTCTAGCTGGGCGAGCCTTATGGCAAGAATCAACTCATTTTACCTCTCAACAGGAGCGATTGACATTCCTGGAAAACACTGTGGTCAGGAGACTCGAAAGCCTTACCAGAGTAGCTAACGACTATGGAACTCCATGGCACGCTAAGATTGGGGTTAGTGAAATAAATGACCACTGGCATAGCATCTATTGAAAGAAGCCTGGTAAGCACCGAAGTAATTCTATAATCGGCTCCAGCAATGTTATTCAGTATGATTTTACATGTCTGGCAATAATATCAACCGCTTCAATTACCTGTATCGATGGCAAGCTGTAGGAAGTTCTTATTCTGACATATCCATACTTCAGCTCAGGGTAAATCCAGATAGTCCCTTTGAAAGGGTGAACCATATCTTGTGAAAGCTTATCAGCAAGCCTGTGGTCTAAATTCAAGCTCCATGCTAATGATTCATCCCCTTTCCATTCAAGGGTTATCGTTTTACCCGATAGAAGCGAGCTCTTCTTTCTTACTAACCTTGTCTTCTTCAACAGTCGACTTCCCGCTAAATTGGGGCTTTTAACCAGGTAATCAATGAAATAATTCACACCATACTGGCTGGATATGCTAATAACATTTATGGAATCAACATTCCTATTTTTTAATTCTATAACTCCCTCCGACCTCTGCCCGGAGAATCGGCTTAACCCTATTTGCTCTTTATCACTGCCTCTCTCCGTCAGGGATGCTTTTACTGCTAAAATTTGAAGATGGCGATAAAGTTCCTCTCTCTTTTGTGGTCCTGCTTTCTTTCTCTTTCGGAGAGCCAAAGGCAAACCAATTGCCAGCGCTATTGCAGTTATAATACCGATTATAGTGCCAAATTCCATCTACACCTCACTTATAACTGAGAGCCATTGCTTCTTCTACCAAAGATATTAGAACGGTATCATAAAATATTGCGGGATGTAATTTTTAATGGCAGGTTTGCTAATAACCTGTATTACTTAGGGCAGGTTTTAACTAGATATACTTGTTGTTAATTCTTCGCCCGTAAACCATTGATAAATTTTGTTATATCGCTTTTTAGTAGCCTCAATTACCTCAGGCGGAAGCACAGGTGCAGGCGGCTCTTTGTTCCATCCTGAAGCTACAAGCCAGTCACGAACCGGCTGCT
>CAZCKW010000077.1:0-5198 GCA_964499375.1 uncultured Dehalococcoidales bacterium | reverse complement strand
TCCCCAGAGTAGCAGAGCTTATCAGAGAGAAGACCAATAAGGATATTTTCATTATTGGTGGTGGTATCATACCTAAGAAAGATGTTCCTAAGCTAAAAGAAGCTGGCATTACCCAGATATTCGGTCCAGGTACGCCTATTTCTGAGATTAGTAAATTTCTTGAGACAAGATTGCAAGGAGGAGAAAACAAAGATGCTAAAAGTTGACCACATCGGAATTGCCGTTAATAACATAGAAGAAGCAGTGAAATTATATACCGAGGTGCTTGGGTTGGAAGTTAGTGGAATGGAAACTGTGGAAGAGCAAAAGGTGAGAACCGCCATAATTCCTGTAGGTGACAGTAAAATTGAGTTGTTGGAGTCGACTTCTCCCGAAGGAGTAATAGCTAAGTATATTGAAAAGAGGGGGGAGGGAATGCATCATCTGGCTCTCGGCGTCGATAATCTTCAAAAGACACTGGAAATACTGAAAGAAAAAGGTATCCCGTTAATTGATGAAAAGCCCAGAAAGGGTGTTGAAAATACCAATATAGCATTCTTGCACCCCAAAGGAACAAAAATCCTACTGGAATTAGTGGAGCATTAAATGGACGAAGAAAAACAAGTAAAAGAAGCTCTATTAGCTGACCTGGAAGGGCGACGAGAAAAGATAAGGGGGATGGGTGGAAGTGCACGGGTGGAAAGGCAGAAAAAGAGAGGCAAGTTAACTGCACGAGAAAGAATAGATATACTGTTGGATGAAGGGACGTTCCACGAGATTGGAATGTTTGCCAGGAGCAGGGGAGCAGCCTCGGCTGAAGAAGCTCCCGCCGACGGGGTGATTACAGGATATGGAGAAATTGATGGAAAGAAGATTTTTATTTATTCTCAGGATTTCACCAGTGTAGGGGGCACCCTGGCGGAAATACACGCCCAAAAAATCTGTAATGTGTTAGATGGTGCATTGAAAGTAGGCTGTCCGGTTATAGGCATAAATGATTCTGGTGGGGCGAGAATTCAGGATGGAGTTGATGCTTTGGCGGGTTACGGCAAGATGTTTTATAGAAATACACTGGCCTCAGGGGTAATCCCTCAGATATGCGCTATCATTGGGCCTTGTGCTGGAGGTGCAGTTTATTCTCCGGCATTGATGGACTTTATATTCATGGTTAAAGGGGTAAGCTATGCCTTTATTACTGGACCAAGGGTGGTCAGGGCAATTTTGGGGCAGGAAATTAACGAAGAGGAATTGGGTGGGGCTGCTGTTGTTCAGAAAAAAGCAGGGGTTGCTTGCCGCTCTGAGAACAGTGAACAGGAATGCTTTCAGAATATAAAGGAATTATTGAGCTATTTACCATCAAATAACAGGGAATCCCCTAAGAGAGTTGATTGGGGAGATAGCCCAAAGCGTACAGATTCAGCTCTGTTTGATGTTGTCCCGGCGAATCCGAACAAGCCCTATGATATGTACAAACTGATTGAGAGCATATTTGATCAAAAGAGTGACGGGAGGGGAAATTACTTCGAGTTATTCCCGGAGTTTGCTACTAATATAATAACCTGTTTCTCCAGGCTGAATGGATGGGCAGTGGGTATTATTGCCAATCAACCAGGGTCAAAGGCAGGGTGCCTGGATATCGATGCCAGTGATAAAGCATCCAGATTCATCAGATTCTGTGATGCTTTCAATATACCAATTATTAATTTAGTTGATGTGCCAGGGTATCTGCCAGGAACAGACCAGGAATGGGGTGGAATAATAAGGCACGGAGCCAAAATGCTTTTTGCTTATTCTGAAGCGACTGTGCCAAAGATAACTCTCACTATTAGAAAAGCTTATGGGGGTTCGTACCTTGGGATGTGTTCCAAGGACCTGGGAGCTGACCTTGTACTGTGCTGGCCTACCACTGAGTTGGCGGTAATGGGGCCAGAGGGGGCAGCACCCATAATATACAGAAAAGAGTTGGAAAAGGCAGAAAACCCCCAGGAGCTGTTGCAGCAGAAGATAAAGGAATATCGGGAGGAGTTTGCTAATCCATACCGCGCCGCGGAACATCTGCATACTGATGATATAATCGATCCCACGGAGACCAGGCCTCGGTTAATAGAAGCCCTGGAAGCAATAAGGACTAAAGCCGAAGAAAGACCCAGGAAGAAACATAGCGTTATGCCAACCTAGAATTGTGGGCATATAGAACTTAATTTGGTTTGGTATTCTCTTGTTAACCCCCGTACTGCATAAGAGAATGGTGCAGGGAATTCGTAGCTGCTTAAGCGGTAAGAATTGTCGTAATTGAATCCTGATGCTTGGGGGTTATCCAGTAATCTACCACCTTTGTGCATTCTAAAATCACATTTTCTTCCATTTACCTATTGACATATACACAACCTTAATTTACAATCCCATTTGTGGTTGTGACCAAAGAATTGCTGTGTACAAGGGAGACTAATAGCTACTTCGCCTTTATTGGCCTGCACGTGATAATGCCTCGGGGGTAAATCCCCCTAAATTCCAACTGATATACTCGTTGATTCTCAAGCACTTAAATAGCCAGTGTTAATTAGCTTTAGCCTTTATGTCCAGGTGTGGGCAACTAAATTTTCTTTGAAAGGAGGGAGGTGATGAAAAGGATATTACACAAGCAGGAAATAGAAGACATAATAAGAGGAGCAACGCTGCTTGGGGCGGGTGGTGGTGGGTCTTCGGAGTCGGGCTTAAAAATGGTGGGGGAAATACCGTCGGTTACCTTGGTTGAAGTAGATGATGTACCTGATGATAGTAATGTTGTTGTTGTAGCTGGCATGGGTTCACCTGTTGTCTTGCTTAAGGAAGGTTGGAAGGGAGAAGAGGTACCTGCGTTGGAGAGGCTGGAGGAGGTAACATGCAAGAAGGCGGACTATGTTGTTCCTGTGGAAATGGGTGGTTTTAACTCTGTGACTCCACTGCATGCCGGGGCTGTTAAGAACCTGCCAGTTATAGATGGCGATGGTGCTGGAAGGGCGATACCTGAATTGGAAATGACTATGTATTATATTCATGGTGTGCCAATTGCTCCAATTTCAATGGCGGATTCGAAAGGGAATTCTGCTATCCTGTATCCAACTGATGCCTATATGGGTGAAGAGCTAGGCAGAGCTGTAACTACAGTATTTGGTATGACTGCGGGCCTGGTTTGTCATATGATGACAGGGAAACAACTGAAGGAAGCAGTAGTACCAGGCACATTATCTCTGGCAGAGAAGGTAGGGAAAAGTATTAGAGAAGCGAAGTTATCCGGGCGAGATATAGTAGATGCGGTAATAAAATCTATAGATGCTGTCGTACTGGCAAGGGGTAAAGTTGCCAAAAAGACAGAAGAGGTAAAGGCAGGTTTTGACTACGGTAGGGTTTTTGTAGAGGACATTGTTGTGGACTACAAAAATGAGAATATGATTGCGTGGAGGAAGAATAAACCTATTGCAATGGTGCCTGATTCAATTTGCTGGCTGACCACTGATGGAGAGCCCTTGACAAATGCCGATATTAAAGAAGGTTTGGAAGTGGCAGTGATAGGAAAAAAAGCCCACGAAAAGTGGAGGGTGCCCGGAGGATTTGATGTATTCAGGCATGTTCTTAAGCTTCTGGGTTACGAAGGAGAGTATCAGCCAATAGAAGAACTTCTGAAATAAGGACGAACGATGAAGGGTTGTCTTCTTAGCTCTCAGGCATCTTGTATATGAAATTGAATATATGGTAAGAAGGAGAAAATATGAAAATTAAAGTAATACTCCCGGTAACTACAAAAGACTTCGTGAAACCCGCAAAGGAAGAGATAGAGAAATTCGCCTCTAAGGGTACAGAAATCTCTGTTGAAGCTATTCAGTATGGAGCAGCATCCATTGAATCGAGCTATGATGAAATGTTGAATGCCCCTGGAATTATTAAGGTGGCGGAGAAGGCACAGTCTGACGGTTTTGATGGAATAATTACAGATTGTATGTGCGATCCTGCATTGGAGGCACTTAGAGAAAGACTGGATATTCCTGTAGTGGGTCCTGGCAGGGCATCTATACTTTGCGCAGCGGAGTTAGCGCATAGATTCTCTGTTGTGACCGTGGTTGAGAACGTATTCACTATTTTTGAAAACAAGGTTATGGGGCTAGGGTTGGCTGGTAAGTTGGCATCTGTAAGGGCTGTTAACATACCAGTCCTCGATCTAGCGGATTTGAAAAAACTAACGGGTGCCCTGGTTGATGAATCAATAAAAGCGATAGAGGAAGACGGTGCGCATGCTATTGTATTGGGGTGCACCGGGATGATGGGGGTAGCGGATAATTTAGCGGAGACTCTGAAGAAGAAAGGTTATGAAGTCCCGGTAATAGATCCCGTGGCCGTTGCGGTGAAATACCTGGAAATGCTGATAGCCCTCGATTTGAAGCAGAGCAAAAAAACATATATGCCCCCACCAGATAAAGAAAGAAATATACTAGGGAGGTTATAGATGACAAAAAGGCTGCTGGGGAAAAAAGAACTGGAAGATATAGTCTGGGGTTCAGCCCTTCTGGGTGCTGGTGGAGGTGGTTCTCCTTATGATGGCTTAAAACTTGTTGAGCAAATAGAAAATAAAATAGAGATATATGATGTTGCAGAGTTACCAGAAAGTGCCAGCGCAGTTATAGTGGCTGGAATAGGTGCCCCAAAAGCGATGCTTGAAAAGGGCTTTGGGCCTGAGGCTATTACTGCCTATGAGGCAATTAAGAATATGGCTGCAGTGGGAGGAGTCAACCTGGCTTATTTAATGACAGGCGAAATTGGCGGCCTTAATTCCATTACACCGCTTTATGTAGCATCACAAAAGGGTGTTCCAGTTGTTGATGCGGACGGCAATGGGCGTGCTGTTCCGGAGCTCAACACAGGTTTGTATCCCATATACCAGATTCCTACCAGTCCTTTGGTGGTTGCCAATAAAGCAGGAGATGTAATAGTTGCCTATTTGAAGGATCCGCTAAATACTACCATGGCGGAGACAATTGCCAGAACAGCTGCTATTTCATTTGGGATGGTAGCAGCATTTGCCACCTGGATAGTCGATATGGCGACTATTAAAAAATGCCTGGTGCCAAAAGCTATTTCGAAGGCTGAAGAGATAGGTAGGGCAATAAGGGAATCAAGTGCACGAGGCGTAGATACGGTAGAGGAGATTGTAAAGATTACCGGCGGGAGAGAGATTTTCAGAGGAA
>CAZCKW010000076.1:0-5206 GCA_964499375.1 uncultured Dehalococcoidales bacterium | reverse complement strand
TATATCTACCATCGCCCGGTCGTCCGGTTCAAATACCTGTACCCGTATGACAGGGGTTTTACCAAAAAGCACTTAAAATGGAGGAAAACCAATGACAAGACCTTTAGATGGTATAAAGGTAACCGAGGTAAGCGGGGTAGTTGCCGGGCCAACATGCGGCTATATCTTGAGCGACCTGGGGGCTGATGTAGTAAAGGTAGAAATCCCTGCATCAACTGAGCGGGCACTGGGGGTTGGCTCACCAGGCATGTTTGTAAACCTAAATAGAGGCAAGAGAAGTTTAGCAGTCGACTTAAAAAGCCCTGAGGGAAAAGAGATTTTCTATAAAATGATTAAGCGAAGCGATATATTTGTAGAAAATCTGGGACCTGGTGCTATGGATAGGCTGGGCTTTTCGTATGCGCAACTTAAAGAAGTAAATCCAGGGTTGATTTATTCTTCTATAAAGGGATATGGGGAAGGACCTTGCCGGAATAAACTGGCCTACGATTTCGGAATACAGAATGAGATAGGGCTCACATATATGACAGGTACAGAGGATAATCCCATGAGGATGGGATGCGCTGCCATAGATATTACCTGCGCCGTTTTCTTGTGCCTGGGTATCATGGCAGCATTGAAAGAGAGAGAATCTACCAAAAAGGGCAAGTGCGTTGAGTGCAGCCTGTTCGAAACCGGAAGTATACTGATAGGCTATTCCTTAACCATAGCACAGGTGCTGGGAAAATCACCTCCTCCGTTAAATACCCCCGGAATCTATTTCCCTGTATACGACTTGTTCACTGCTGCGGATAATAAGAAGATGTTTGTCGGAATTACCAGCAACGGGCAGTGGGATAGATTCTGCGAGGAGTTTGGACTGACGGAGCTGCAGGGTGAGAGGTTTTCCTCCAACGCTAAGCGCATGCAGGAAAGACCGTATATCCTTCCCGTAGTCACAAAGCTAATCTCAGGATTCTCCAGGGATGAACTTGTGGAAAGATTGGAAAAGTGCAAGGTGGTTGTCTCTCCTGTGAATACACCATTGGAAGCGCTGGAGCAGCCACAAATGAAGGCTCCCAATAAGCTGGGTGAAGTTAGCTATGTCGGACTCGAGAAACCACTGAAAACACCCATTTTACCGCTTGTGATGGAAGGCTTCACGGCTCCGAAATCATTTATCACTCCCGGGCTTGGAGAACATAGCGAGGAAGTAATGGGTGAATTGGGTTACACGGAGGATGAAGTTAATCAGCTCATTCAAAAAGGAGTAGTTAAAACACTGGAAAAATCAGGAGATGGGAAGTAATCAAATCTCTCAATACGATAGAAAAATAATAGCAAGACCCTTAGATGGCATTAAGGTAACTGAGATTACTGGCGTAGTCGCTGGACCAACAACTGGCCGCATACTGATCGACCTGGGCGCTACTGTGGTAAAAATAGAAATTCCTGCGTCAACTGAGCGGTCATTGAATGCTGGAGCGCCAGGTATGTTCGTTACCTTGAACAGAAATAAGCGAAGTCTGGCAGTCAACTTAAAAAGCCCTGAGGGAAAAGAGATTTTCTATAGAAGGGTCAAGCAAAGCGATGTTCTGGTTGAAAACCTGGGGCCTGGTGCTATGGACAGACTGGGTTTTTCTTATGCGCAACTTAAAGAAATAAATCCAAAGTTGATTTACTCCTCGATAAAGGGATATGGTGAAGGGCCATGTCGGAACAAACTCGCCTATGATGACGCAATACAAAATGAGACAGGTCTCACATACATGACGGGCGTAGAAGGTCAGCCCAGGAGAATTGGGTGTGCGGCTATTGATATGGCTAGCGCCATTTTTCTATGTCTGGGTATTGCTCTAGCTTTAAAGGAGAGGGAATTTACCAAGAAGGGCAAGTATGTAGAGTGTGATTTGTTCGAAACAGCAAGTTTCCTGATGAGTTACAATCTTGCTGCTGCACAGGTGCTGGGAAAATCACCTCCCTCCTTAAATACTCCTGGGATATTCTTCCCTGTATACGAGTTGTTCACGACTGCTGATAGCAAAAAGATGTTCATAGGAATTACAAGTGATGGGCAGTGGAATAGATTCTGCCAGGAATTTGGTCTGACAGAACTGCTGGATGAGAGGTTTTCCTCCAATGCTAAGCGTATGCAGGAAAGGCCATATATCATTCCCGTAATAGCAAACCTAATCTCAAACTTCTCCAGAGACGAACTCCTGGAGAGGTTGGAAAAGTGCAAGGTGGTTGTTGCTCCCGTGAATACACCACTGGAAGTTTTGGAACATCCACAAATGCAAGCTCCCGATAAGCTGGGCGAAATAAGCTATGCCGGGCTTGAGAAAGCCCTGAAAACACCCGTTTTCCCCCTTGTGCTGGAAGGCTTTACAGCTTTAAAAACATTTGTTGCACCTGAGCTTGGAGAACATAGCCAGGAAATACTATGTGAATTGGGCTACACCAAGGATGAAGTTCAACAACTCATTCAGAGAGAAGTAGTTAAAAGGGCCGAAAAGCAGGGGGCATAAAGTAACTGAGCCCTTAACAAATAGAGAGCATTAGCGACACAAAACCCTTAGATAAAGCGCTCTCTATTTTTAAGAAAAAAGCTTTCTATAAAATGACCCGCGAAGCGCGATATACTAATTGAAAGCTTTATGCCAGGTTCTATGGTTATGCCGTGCTTTTTATTATGTAACGTAAAGAAATAGGTCATGGGTTGGTTTACTCATTAGAAAATTATATGGGAAAGAGTTATGTTGGAATGAACTTTCTTATTAAAAAAGGAGCGCAGTGAGCAGGAATAAAAAGATTTAACATGGAGGAAAATATGGATGACTTCGAAATCATCGATGCTCATATACATTTAGCCAGGACACTGGAGGAGGAATGCGGCTACTGGATGGTTCCAGGACGGAGGTCACTCGACAGGTGGGCCACACCTGAGAGAGCGATTTCTTATATGGACATTAACGGCATCTCAAAGATGGCCTTCATGATCCTGATACCAGCACAATTCAGAGCACCTCTTTCCAATAAGGCTAGACTACCAGAGCTACCTGAAGAGCTACGCCAGAAAGAGGAAATAAAAATCCACCAGCAGGTCGCTCCCTTAATACGCAAATACAACGAATGGGGCTGCGAGATAGGCAGGCGGTTCCCCAGATTACTTCCTTTCATTTGTGTAGCTAAGGAATTGGGAGAGGCAGGTACTATGGTTGAGGAAGTGGTATTGAGAGTCGGACAGGGAGCAAAAGGAGTAAAGCTACACCCTGGCATCTTTTCTTTTTTCCCGTATGATGAACAGTTATGGCCAGTATATGAGAAATGTCAGGAATTGAATTTACCTGTCCTTGCCGATTCGGGCCCATGGCCACCTTCACATGCCCTTAATGCTCACCCTCCGCAGTCACAGATGCCCAAAACACACACTGACTACGCCGAGCCCAAGAATTTTACCCGAGTACTTGACGACTTCCCACGCTTAACCCTGGTTCTCGCCCATCTTGGCTCCGCATGGTGGGACGAGAGAGTAGAACTTGCTCAGAAATATTCTAATGTGTACTTTGACACATCACAGGGCTTTTCAGCCCCAGACAGGCTACCACTGCACCCACGGAGAGGGTTGGGAGAGGAGGATGCAATACGGGTTATGCACAAGATCGGTATAGAGAGAATAATGTTCGGGACCGATAACCCAGGTATTGAACCTAAACCACAGTTGGAACAAATTCTGCGACTTCCTCTGAGCGATAAGGAAAAACGAATGATCTTGTCTGAGAATGCCAAACGCATACTAAATATTTAAGTGTTTATTATAAAACAATCAAACCTGCACACAAGAAAACATCATCTTGGGGCAAGATACGCCTCAGGGGGTGTAACGTAATGTTTTACTGAGTTAAATTGCCCCAAGAGTTTCTTAGGCAAAAATACTAATCTACGGGCAAATTAACAATGCCAGTCCCTTCTTTATAATCAATTTTAGTATTCCAGGGAAGCGATATATTACGTAGATGCTCAATGATTGCTCGCCCCCGCTCAGCTTTAGCTATCTTGGGACAACCAGCGGAAGTATGAGATTCACCATCGAAAATAACAGGGTAAAGCTTAATTTTTCCTAGCCTTCCCTGTTGAAAAGAGAATTCTGCAATGACGCTTTCAGTCCACCATTGTGCATACGGAGGTTTTACCGGAGGGATTTCACCCCGCCGAGCCTCGTAGAAATCAGAAGGTCTTGCCCTTTCATCTAACCCAAAATACTCATATTGTTCCGATGCGATCCTCCTCACAGAATTATTCTGTACGATAAAGTGTCCCAGACTATAAAAAATCGGCTTCCCCTTATAAATTTCGATTCCTCGTAAGATATGAGGACCATGTCCTAAAAATGCATCAGCGCCTGCGTCAATACAGGCTCTGGCATACTGGCAAATAGAATCATCCGGGTATTCCTGCCCCTTGGCACTTCCACTATGTGAATGTAAGGAAACAAAAACCCAATCTGCCGACTTTTTAGCATCCTTAATTGACAACAGGTCCCGTTCAACATCCTGCCTCTTGGGGATCCTATAATAACCAACTTCATCGCCCTGCTTGAATTTCAGGCCGGCGAACTTTAATTCATTAAGGTTAGGATTTTCCTGTTCATCAGACACAGGCATTTCAAGTTCCCTCATTAAGTCCTTTAAATTCTCAAAGGAATCTTTACCCACAATATAATGGCAATCCAGGCGCAGCATGTTAACCCCTGGCCTGGCCATCACGCCTCTCCCTTCCTTGGTTGCTCTCTGCCATAAGTCCAGTAGCGGGGAAGGGTCTGCACATGTTGCTATAAGTGCGACCCGCCCTTTTTCTGTTTCCAGGTATTTGGGCTCTCCAGCCTCATCCAGGCTTCTCCCCACACCGGCATAGGTCATTTTTAGCCTGTCTAGAGTCTCCATAGTGGAAAACATGCCATAATGCCCAAAATCCATAGTGTGGTTGTTGGGTAGAGACAGCAAATTGAATCCCGCCCACTTAAGCTCCTCTGCCATAGACGGGTCTGCAGCCATAAATGTGGCAAATCCGGTGGTCTTCATAGGAAATCCCTCGTAGCTATGAAACAGAATTTCACAGTTAGTAAAACCTACATCGGCATTCTGTATAACCTTTATAGCTGCTAAAAACTCCTCTTCCTTCAAGACAGAAATCCTTCTACTAATCATCGAATCACCCGTAGCCGCAA
>CAZCKW010000075.1:0-5248 GCA_964499375.1 uncultured Dehalococcoidales bacterium | reverse complement strand
AAGATAGGTTATTCTAAAGGTAGCTGTCAAGAGAGTTGAAAAATATTTGTGTTCAATATATTGACAATTCATATATGAAGTGTTAGGATACCCATTGCTAAAATATTAGTGCATATATGAACTAGTTAAGCACAGACCTGAGCCATGAGAGGAGGTGGGAAATGAGGTAGTAAAATCGAATGGCTGGCTGACTAAGTCTAAGTAAAGGAGTTTTTAGATGAAAAAGAAAAGTTTACTGATTATTGGGTTGATTATGGTACTAGCGTTGTCACTGGTAGGAGGCTGTGCCAAACCGGCCCCTGCACCAGCTCCGGCACCGGCGCCAGCGCCCGCCCCCGCGCCAGCGCCAGCTCCAGCCCCAGCACCTGCACCGACGCCAGCACCTGAGGAAGAAGTAATCAACTGGCGCTTCCAGAGCATACACAGCCCTGGAAAGACTGATTATGACCAATGCCAGCAGGTCTGTGATGACATATGGACTGCATCCAACCACCGGCTAAAGATAGAGCTCTTCCCCAATGGGACTTTTGCAGGCAGCATGGAGGCCTTTCAGGCTTGTGGCGAGGGTGTCTTTGATGTACACGAGAGTTGGCCAGTGTATATCCGAGGCGTTGACTTCGGATTCCAAGCGCTTGGTAGCGGAAATATGGACATGGATGCACTGGATAAGTATGTATGGCTATATGAGGCTGGAGGTTGGGACATAGCAGCAAAGGCCTTTGAGGGAATAAACCTCAAATTCGTTGCTGCTGAGGTTTGGGGAACTGAAGTCATGAACTCAAATGTACCAATCTACAAGCTTGAAGACCTTAAGGGACTGAAGTTTCGGACCTCAGACCCGCGCCTATGTGAGAAACACAATATAAGTGCCATTACACTTCCCCTAGAGGAGGTGTTTACTGGTTTGGCAACAGGTGCCGTGGATGTGGTCGAGTTTGGTCACCTCAAGTACAACGAGGGTCTTGGGATAACTGACATTACTAAATATGCCATCTATCCCGATTGGTGGAATGTTCAGAACCTCACTGCCGTTGTCGTCAATCTGGATGCCTGGAATGCTCTGCCAGAGGACCTGCAGAAAATCGTTGAGATGTGCTTCAAGGGTCGGGAGCTTCAACACTATACCAAGACTCAATATACAAGTGCCTTAGTCCAGAAGAAAATGCAAGATGAAGGCACTATGGAATTCATAAGAATGGACCCAGAGGGATTCGTCCAGATGAGAGCGGATATGCGCGAGATAGAGCAGGAGGATATAGCAGAGCATGGTGGACTAACTCGTGAGGTGTACGAATCCTACTACGAGTTTAAGGACGTCTGGTTTCCTTACAAACATATGAGCGCATGGTGGGGTTGGGGCTTGACTCCGGAGCAGCAAAAGTAGCGGGGTGTTATAGCGATTCGAGGGGCTTACTGACAGTGGGGAGGCTGATGAGGAATAAAAGCCCTCATCAGCCTCCTCGATAAGATTGATAATACCGTTTTCTTATCATAATGATGGTGTTGGCAAATCACGATGGATAGATTAACAAGGGCACTAAAGGTTATTGACACAATTAGTGAATGGACAGGCAAACTGTTCAGTTTTCTAGTACTTATCATGGTGTTTCTCGAGGTGCGGGAGGCGATAGCGAGGTACGCTTTTGGTGCTCCGACTATCTGGAGCTGGGAGCTAACCACACTGCTCTACGGAGCGCTTTTCATAATGGGAGGGGCATGGGTGCTTCAAACTGAGGGGCATGTTCGCACAGATTTCATATACATACGCCTCTCGCCCAAAGTGAGAGCTTATCTAGACTTGGTTCTCTTTGCCACCATCTTCTTTGTGTTCGTTGGGGTCATGATATGGCAATCAGGAAGACTTGCGGTGTGGGCGTGGCAGGTAAACGAGAGAACTTATACTATGTGGGCTCCACCTTTCTACCCTTTCAGAATATTGTTGGTGGTGGCATTTTCCTTGCTGGGAATTCAAGGGTTAGCCAAATGGATTCGTGACCTAGTTTTTATTATCACAGGGAAAAAGATATGACACCTACACAAATGGTTATCATCATGCTTGTTGCCTTTGTCACGTTGCTCTTGCTGGGGTTTCCGCTTACGTTTGTACTGGGGGGTCTCGCAATAATTTTTGGAGCTACTCTATGGGGTAACCTAGGTATCCTGAATATGTTTTGTCGGACAACCAGCAACTTAATGACTAGTATCGCCTATGTGTGTACTCCTCTGTTTATCTTTATGGGTGCAGTGCTTCAACGCTCCGGTGCTGCCGAGGCGGTTTTCGACGCTTTATATGTAGTTCTTGGGAGGCTAAAAGCTGGCTTGGCAATAAGCACAGTTGTCATCTGCACCTTATTCGCTGCAGCAACAGGTATAATTGGGGCTTCCATTACTGTTATGGGTTTGCTGTCATTGCCTGCCATGCTCAAGCATCGGTACAACAAGAATTTGGCAACAGGGACAATCATGGCGGCGGGTTGCCTGGGCACCATAATCCCTCCAAGTATAATATTGATAATATATGGAGCTGAGGCTCAGGTGTCAATAGCAAAGCTATTCATAGGAGGAATTGGTCCGGGCTTTGTCCTTTCGGGTCTATATATAGCGTATATCGTCATAAGATCTATCCTGAACCCGGAGATGGCCCCACCAATTTCGCCTGAAGAGGCAAGCAAATATACCGCTGGGCAGAAAGTGCGCATGACGGCGCTATCGGTGGTACCCACTTTATTTCTAATCATTGCGGTTTTGGGTACTATTTTCTTTGGATTGGCTACTCCCACTGAAGCTGCTGGCCTCGGGGCCTTTGGCGCTTTACTTATTTCTGCTGCATATCGCAAATTTAACTGGGGAATGCTCAGGGACTCTTGCTACCAATGCATGAAAATAACAGCCATGGTTATGTGGATTATATTAGGCGCCAAGATGTTTACCTCTGTCTTTATGGGCCTTGGAGGTGGGGAGGTAATACGTAACTTAGTACTCGGGCTCGAGCTGAACCGATGGCTGACGCTCAGCTTCATATTGTTCATTATCCTCATTATGGGGATGTTTATAGATTGCTATGGGATTTTGCTCATAGGCATCCCCCTCTTCTGCCCCATAGTCTATCAACTGGGATTTGATCCTCTATGGTTTGGGATCATGTTCGCTATCATGATACAGGCGTCATACCTATCGCCTCCTTTTGCTTACGCCGTTTTCTATCTGAAGGGTGTTTCTCCACCGGAGGCGGGGATAACTACAGGTCAGCTATATAAGGCAGTACTCCCCTTTATTGGGCTCCAGCTTATTGGACTAGTCATATGTGCTCTTTTCCCCTCAATAATCACATGGCTACCGAGCTTGATGTGAGTGTAGAAAAGGTGTAAAGGGAAACATGGATATTATGGAGGAACGCAAATCTAAGAAAATTTATTTTGATTGAGGAGAGGCTATGGTTAATCTTAATGAAATAAGCAAGGCTATAATAGAAGGAGATAGTGATGTAGTTTTAAAGCTGACGAAAGGAGCTCTGGATGCTAATATCCTAGCCAGGGAAATTTTAGATAAAGGTCTTATTCCTGGGCTCAAAAAGGTTGGTGACCTATTTGAAGCGGGTGAGTATTTCTTGCCCGAGCTGCTGATGTCAGGAGAGGCTGCGTCGAGAGCAGTAGAGCTCTTGGAACCGGTACTGAGCAAAGCGGATACACCTGCCGCGGGTAAATACTTGATAGGGACAGTGCAAGGCGATGTACACGATATTGGGAAAAACATTGTCATTATGATGCTGAAAGGAAATGGATGGCAGGTGACCGATTTGGGTGTTGATATTTCTCCAGAGGAATTTTGCGCAGCAGTGGACAAAGGCGATTTCGATATCCTTGGGATGTCATCCCTATTGACTATGACAATGCCTGATACAGTCAAGACAATCGAGACCTTAAAAACTGCCGGGTTAAGAGATAAGGTTAAGATAATGGTTGGCGGGGCACCAATAACGCAAGAGTGGGCTGATAAGATTGGGGCTGATGGTTATGCCCCTGACGCATCCGCAGCTGTTAAGGTAGCCATGACTATCGTAGGCAAAAAGGAGGGAGCATGAAAAAACTAACGGGTCTGGAGCGGATACTCAAAACGGTTAAGCACCAGGAGCCGGATAGGGTTCCCCACTTTGAACTTCTGATCGACAAAAAGGTAAGAGATGCCATAATGCATGATACCAATGCTTCCTACGCGGACTTCATTGAACATATGGATATAGATGCCATCATGGTTTTCGATAAGACGATGACTTGGAGCTATGAGACCTTAGATGCTGCTAAGGGGATTAAGCGGGATCAATGGGGCGGAATCATCCATTTCACGACAACTGACCTGGGCCATCCTATGGAGCCAGCGCTCAAATCGGAGAAGGACCTTGATACTTATGTACCACCTGACCCAGATTTGGATTGGAGATATGATGAGCTAAGACGCTTGGTGAAAAGATTCAAAGGCGAGAGAGCAGTTATTGCCCACTGTACTGACGTTTTTGATATAGCCAAGGAGTGTTTGCTTGGCGATGTTACATATTTCAAGTCTATGATAAAAAATCCTGAAATCGTAGATCGCGTGAACGAAATCGTTACTAACTACGAACTGCGCTTTTTCAAAAATTGCCTTGAGGTAGGCGCCGATATGATCTTCGTCAGCGGGGACTGGGCAATGACAAAGGGACCAATGGTCTCTCGTGAATTCACCAAAAGGTTCATAGCACCTCCTTTCCAAAAAATCACTGAACTTGCTCACAGCCGAGGTGTACCATGTTTTAAGCATTCCGATGGAAATATCTGGCCTATTTACGATATACTCATTGATACTGGCGTAGATGGTATTCATCCAATAGACCCTATGGCGGGCATGGATATGGCTGAGGCCAAAGCTGTGTTTGGTGATAAGGTTTGCTTATGCGGGAATGTCAGCTGTGCTTTCAGTCTGGTTACAGGAAGTACTGATGAAGTACGGCAAGAGACGAAGGAGGTTATAAGAAAGGCTGGTAAAGGAGGGGGGCTTATCTGTATGTCCAGTAATTCGATCCATTCCGGTGTCAAGCCAGAAAACTACGTGGCTATGATCGAGGCCATCAAAGAGTATGGCAAATACCCTCTTGCCTTCAATGAGAAATGAAGGATTTAAGTAGTTCCCAGACAGAAGGCAGGCTCTGCCAGTGGCAAATCTGGCATTGAAAATCAATGGCCAAGGTTATTGTACACGTATAAAGAAAAAGAGG
>CAZCKW010000074.1:0-5309 GCA_964499375.1 uncultured Dehalococcoidales bacterium | reverse complement strand
GCCGCTGGTAAAATCCGGCAAGCTGGGTGCCCTACTGGCACAGTTCCCGCCAAGCTTTAAAAACGGCGGTTACGGGCAACAAATACTCAACGCTGTCATCAGTGCGTTTGGCCGGTACCGGCTGACAGTTGAACTAAGGCACCGCAGCTGGAGCGATGATGAGAATACAGCCCGACTGCTCCGAGAAAACAACGTCTCCTGGGCGCATATCGATGAACCAAAATTTCAGTCATCGGTAGCGTCAGAAGTACCCCGGACTTCGGACATGTCCTATTTTCGTTTTCACGGCAGAAACAAGGAAACGTGGTGGACGGGAGACCGTGAGACCAGGTACAAATACCTCTATTCGTCTGAGGAGATAGACGAATTAGCCGGTAAAGTTACCATAGCGGCAGAAAAGGCGAACCTGACTTTCGTCTTGTTCAACAACCACTGGCAGGGGTATGCGCCTCGCAATGCCGTCTCCATGATGAAGGCTTTACAGCTACCCTTCAGGGATTTTCCAGAGCAAATTCCTCCCACAGAGGAATAACTAGTCTGTCTCAGTGTTAAAAACTTACCCATCTCTATTCCCCGACAGCAGCCCAACTCCATGACAGCGGTAACATGAACCGGCACAGCCAAATTTGTGCTACCCAGCGAGTTTAGCTAAAATAGCCATAGTTATGTGTCTGGCGATACCGGTAAAGGTAATCTCCATAGCAGGCGATGAGGCCGAAATAGCTATCGGCGGAGTGAAGCGAACGGTCAGCGTTGTGCTTACCCCGGAAGCGAAGGTAGGCGACTACGTACTGCTTCACACCGGCTATGCCATCGGCGTTGTAGATGAAGCCGAAGCGGAGGAGACCTTAAAGCTACTGGAAGAAATAGTAAACCTCAGTGAAATACATTGACGAGTACCAGGATAGCGAGTTAGCTAGAAAGCTGGCGACCAGGATTTCCAATCACTCCACCAGGCAAATCAGGCTAATGGAATTCTGCGGCGGGCACACACATGCCATAATGAGATATGGAATCCGCCAGCTACTGCCGGGAACAGTCGAAATGAAATCGGGACCGGGCTGTCCGGTATGTGTCACAGCAAATGCTGATTTAGATAAAGCCATCGCTATGGCCTGTTTACCCGGCGTCACCATCACCACCTTCGGTGACCTGATAAGGGTTCCCGGCAGCTACTCCAGCTTACAGCAGGCAAAAGCCGGCGGTGCGGATATAAGGGTTGTCTATTCCGCCATGGATGCCGTGGACATAGCCAGGAACAACCCTGAGCGGTCGGTTATCTTTATCGGCATCGGCTTTGAGACCACGGCACCAACCATAGCTGCCTCTATAATCAAGGCACAGCAAGAACAGGTAAAAAACTTCTATCTCCTTTCCATGCTCAAGTTGACTCCACCGGTAATGAGGAAGCTGCTGGAGATGGGCGAGCTAAAACTGGATGGTATTGTCTGCCCGGGACATGTCAGCGTCATAATCGGCTCCTACCCCTACAGGTTTATCCCTGAAAGCTATAGAGTCGCCTGTGTTGTCTCAGGCTTTGAGCCACTGGATATTCTGCTGTGCGTAGCCAGACTGGTGGAGCAAATTGAAAGCAATAAGCCAGGAGTAGAAATAACCTATCGGCGCGGAGTAAAACCGCAGGGCAATGTGAAAGCTTTACAACTGATGGCGGAGGTATTCGATACCAGCGAGGCCGACTGGCGGGGAATCGGTATTGTACCTCAAAGCGGCTTAAAGCTTAACTCAAAATATCGGTATTTTGACGCTGGCACAGCTTTTGAAGTAAGCTTAAAGCCAGTGAGAGAACATGCGGGATGCCGATGTGGAGAGATACTTCGCGGTGTGGCTACACCACCCCAATGTAATCTCTTCGGCAGGGTTTGTACTCCCGAAAATCCTGTAGGTCCCTGCATGGTCTCCGGTGAAGGCGCTTGCGCTGCTTATTATCAGTATGGAGCAGAATATGAGTAACACCATACTCCTGGCTCATGGCAGCGGCGGTAAGCTGAGCCATGACCTGGTACAGAACGATTTCCTTCCCCTTCTAGCTAACCCCATCTTGAATAAGCTGGACGACTCGGCCGTTTTTGAATTTAGCGGACACCTTGCCTTTACCACCGATAGCTATGTGGTAAGCCCCCTTTTCTTTCCCGGTGGAGATATAGGCAAGCTGGCCGTTTGTGGCACAGTCAATGACCTGGCTATGAGCGGAGCCAGGCCTCTATATCTAAGCCTGTCTGTGATTGTGGAAGAGGGATTTCCACTCGATGAGCTGGAAAAGATATTAAAGTCAGTACAAGCAGCCGCTGAACAGGCCGGAGTAAGCATTATCACCGGGGATACCAAGGTAGTAAACCGGGGGCAGGTCGACAGGCTGTTCATTAATACCTCAGGAATAGGAATAATCGCTAATGGCATTGATATCTCGGGAGCCAATGCCAGGACAGGAGATAAGGTTATCTTAAGCGGGACTATTGGCGACCACGGCATAGCTATAATGACCCAGAGGGAGGGATTGAAATTCGAGGTGCCCGTTGGGAGCGACTGCGCTCCACTGAACGAACTAGTGGCTCAAATGCTGGAAATTTCAGCTGATATCCATTGCCTGCGTGACCCTACCAGAGGCGGACTGGCTACCACGCTTAACGAATTCGCCCGGCAGTCCCGGGCAGGCATTGTGATACAGGAAAACAAAATACCGGTAAAGGAGGGAGTCAGAGCTGCCTGCGAGCTTCTGGGCTTCAACCCCCTCTACGTTGCCAATGAAGGTAAACTGGTAGCCATAGTCAAACCCGGCGATGCCGATAAAGTCCTGGCCCAAATGAAGCAAAATAGCTACGGCAGGGAGGCATCCATCATCGGCGAGGTCACCGGTAATCACCCCGGGAGGGTAGTTATGAAGACCGTACTGGGGCCCTCCCGAGTTATCGATATGCTTTCAGGGGAGTTGTTGCCACGGATATGCTGAGAGAAATAAAACCCGGTGATGCCAGGCTTGCCCTGCCTGTCAAACGTGTTGGCATTTTGTATCACCCGGGGCGAGAAAAAGCTCGAAACCTGGCTGATAAGCTGGAAGCGCTGTTATCAATGTGGGGAGTTTCTACCTGGCAATTCTCAACATCGGGTGAGGATAAAGCCAGACCACAGGTCGCAGGCTCAGATTTAATCCTCAGCATTGGCGGAGATGGCACCATACTCAGAGTGGCTCGAATTATAATACCATCGAAAGGACCCATACTGGGGATAAACCTGGGCAAGCTTGGCTTTATTACCGAGTTCAATGGTGATGAGATAGTGACGAATTTACCCGACCTGCTTGAAAATGGCGGCTGGATTGACGACAGGGCCATGCTGGAAGCACAGCTTAACGATAAAAGCTACCACGCACTGAACGATGTGGTGGTGCGAAGTACCACCGTCCGATTGATTAATATGAAGGTAGAAATCGACGGCGAAATGCTGGCTACTTACAGGGCTGACGGAATTATCCTGGCCACAGCTACGGGCAGCACGGGATATTCCCTGGCAGCCGGAGGTCCAATCCTTCACCCGCAATCCAGGCAGCTTATCCTTCAGCCAGTATCCTGCCATCTCTGCTCAAACCATGCACTGGTTTTATCACCCCAGAGCAGTATAAAAATTCAGATCTCTACCGAGGATAAAGCCCTACTCAGCCTCGACGGACAGGTCAACTTGCCTCTATCAGCCAACCAGGATATTATGGTAAAATCCAGTCGTTATACCACCAGGTTCCTGAGAACTCGCCAGCCTTCTTATTTCTATAGCTCTCTATGGCAGAAACTGCATTGGAAGGAGGCACCATGAAAGTTGACAGAGCAAGAGTAACGGATGCTACCACAATACACCAGATGGTCAATCGTTTTGCTGCCAAAGGTGATATGCTGCCTCGTGCCTTAAGTGATATCTATGAGAATATCAGGGATTATTTCGTTACCAGGGAGGATGACAAAGTCACTGCCTGTGCAGCTCTACATGTCAACTGGCTTGACCTGGCAGAAATCAGGTCTCTGGCTGTGGACGAAAGTAAGCAGAAGCAGGGAATTGGCTCCCTGCTGATTCAGGCTTGCCTTGATGAAGCTAAACAACTGAGTATCCCGACTGTTTTTTGTCTTACCTCTAAACCAGACCTGTTCCAGAAACATCAATTCAAGCTGGTTGATAAAATGGAACTGCCACGCAAGGTGTGGGCTGAATGCTATCGCTGCCCCAAGTTTCCCGACTGTGATGAAGTTGCTCTTGTTCACCACATTTAATATCACCATCGGTCAAATTCCCTTTCTACCGGCAGGAAACGGTAGAGGCAAAGGCAAACCTGTCAAATCAATCTCGAAAGGAGGAAGACCATGCTACCTGAAAAAGAACTATCCACAAAGCAGATATATCGCGGTCGAGCGCTAAATTTACGTGTGGATACTGTAGAGAAACCCGGCGGCCAAAAAGTCACCAGGGAAGTGGTAGAGCACAGCGAATGTGTGGCTGTGGTAGTCCTCGATGACGGTAACAACGTGCTGCTGGTGCGCCAGTTTCGCTATCCTGCAGGCCGGTTTCTTCTGGAAATACCTGCCGGAGGCATTGAACCCGGCGAAACGCCTGTTGACTGTGTCCGCCGAGAGTTACAGGAGGAAATAGGTTACCTGCCCGGAAAGGTAGACAAGCTGGGTGGATTTTATGCTATCCCCGGCTACGGCACTGAATACCTCCATTGCTACCTGGCTACCGGGCTTACGCCCAGCCGGCTGGTAGCGGAGGATACCTGGGAGATTGAGCTGGTGAAAGTCCCACTGGACCAGGTGCCGCAACTTATCGCCTCAGGTGAAATCTGCGATGCCAAGAGCATCGCCGCCTTGCTAACTTTCCTCTATGTTACCAAGAAGGATTAACCTCGCTCTGGTAATCGCTATGCCCTCTAGAATATAAAAAGATAGGGATAAGCCTTGCTCATTTTGCAGTTCCTCCCGGCCAGTGATACTATTGCGCTTTCAACCGATGCCCAGTGGTTAACAAAATATAACTGGGAGGTACAGTGATGTTCGATAAATGTCCGGGTGCTGCCGACATACGCACTCCAACACTTGAACTGAAGAAGTGCCCAAAATGCGGCGCTGAAGTGGAGATGTTCTCCACCGACATGCAGGTGGACTGTCCCAGGTGCGGGTTCATCATCTATAATGACCTGGAATCATGTATCCAGTGGTGCCCGTACGCCAGGGAATGTGTTGGGGACGAAACCTACGAAAGGTTAATGAAAAAGCCACCCAAGTGAAGGATTTCGAAAAACATCTGGCGAA
>CAZCKW010000073.1:0-5338 GCA_964499375.1 uncultured Dehalococcoidales bacterium | reverse complement strand
TGCTCGTTCCAATCTCTTTCAACAAATCTCAAGATTTGTTATTAGGGTTGCCTGAAATCCTTTTGCTCAGGCTCATTATTCAATTAGAATAGACTGTATGGCCAGAATATCAAATATTTCCAATTTACTGGATATCCCAAGCATAATAATATCTGTCCCGTTCATCCCCCTCCAGACTTACGCGGGCGGTAATTATCTGGGCAACTTTAAAAGGCAACAAGGATCACCAGTAATAATGCTAGATACTTTTACATGTCCCACCTACTGCTAGTCTCCGTAGTTTCATCTATATAGTCTATAAAATTTAGTTATTAACACAGCAAGTGTCTAACATTCTATGGGACTACGGTTCTTTTGTCTGGGCAAGTGTTAGCGTGCTAGCAGGTGATTTTACTTAAGATGGATAGGTGGCACAGCAGTCGATATTTATGGAATTATGAGAACCGGGGTAGAATGAGCACACAACAAAAAATATCGTGAATCATAATGGGGGCGGGTCTCGTCTCAGAGCTGGGTATGTAGCTATAGCAAAGCCAGGGAATTGTGGAGGATGTTAATGGTATATATGCTTTACCTTTTGGCACTTGTGATGTAAAATCAATCTTAAGGGAGAAAGGCATGTCAGGACATTCAAAGTGGTCGCAGATTAAACGGCAAAAGGGTGTGGCCGATGCCAGGCGCGGTCAGCTATTTACCAAGCTTACTCGAGAAATTATGGTGGCTGTAAAGCAGGGTGGGAGTAATCCGGAAAGCAATTTTCAGTTACGTTTGTCAGTACAGAAGGCCCGCGATAGCAATATGCCCCTGGAGAATATTGACAGGGCCATAAAGCGTGCCAGCGGTGGAACTGAGGCATCTGATTTGATCCAGATAACCCTTGAGGGTTATGGGCCAAATGGTGTAGCAATTCTGGTGGAAGCGCTCAGCGATAATCGAAACCGCACCATACAGGATGTACGTCGCCTTTTCATACGACATGGCGGTAGCCTTGGGGAAAGTGGCTGTGTTTCATGGATTTTTGAAAGCAAAGGAGTGATTACCGTGGAAAGCGATGGCTCGGATGCCGAAGGCATAGCCTTGCAGGCTATCGATGTCGGGGCTGAGGATGTTAGGACGGAAGAGGGCTATATTGAGATATATACTCAACCACATGATTTGGAAGAGGTGAGAAAAGCCATCGCAGAGAAAAAACATGTAGTTTCGGCTGAACTCTCTCTGATACCCAAGACCACAATGGTACTGGGTGAAAAGGAAGCGGCTCAGGCATTAGGTTTACTTGACCATCTAGAGGAACTTGATGATGTACAACATGCGTTCTCCAATGTTGATTTCTCTGATGCTACTTTAGAGAAACTGCGTGGTCAAGTATAGCATGCGCATTCTTGGCATTGACCCCGGAACTATAAATTCAGGCTATGGGGTGGTGGACGCTGATGAGGAAATACGGATGGTGGATTTTGGTGTTTTTAGTTTCTCACGGCGGACTTCTAAAGAAAAGCGATTGTATTCCCTGTATTGTAGTTTAAATGAGATTATTGCCAGGTATAGACCAGACGAGATGGCTATTGAGGAGCCCTTTGTGGGCCTTAATGCCCGCTCAGCATTTGCTATAGGTACGGCGCAGGCTATAGCTATCCTGGCAGGAGCCAGCCAACAGTTACCCATATATTACTATTCCCCAGCCCAGGTGAAGCTGCAGGTAACTGGATATGGTCGTGGTGACAAACGACAAATACAGGAAATGGTGAGAATTCAACTTGGGCTTCCTCAATATCCTGAGCCCAGTGATGCGGCAGATGCTCTGGCTGTAGCTATTTGTCATATACAGCAGAGCTGTCTTAATCGACGGCTGGCCAATAAAGGTTGAGATGATAGCATCTTTAGAGGGAATATTAGAATATCGCGCTGCTGATTCGGTTATTGTCAATGTGGGGGGGATAGGTTTTCAGGTATATGTGTCCAGTTCAACTTTGAGTCAGTTGGGAGCCATCAAGGATAAAGTCTCGCTTTATACTCATCTCCACCTGAGAGAGGATAATGCTTCTCTTTACGGCTTCGCCTCCACTGAGGAATTAGCACTGTTCAGGAATCTAATTTCTGTCTCAGGTGTTGGGCCCAAGCTAGCTTTAGCATTACTCTCTTCCTTGAGTCCTGAGCAGCTTGTTATGGCTATTGCCAGTGGCAATGTCGATGTTATCAGCCAGGTATCTGGCGTTGGTAAAAAAATGGCCAGCCGTCTGGTTGTAGAACTAAGGGGAAAGCTGGAGAAGCAATGGGAAGGAACTATCCTGCCTTTAGCTTCGGAAGATACCGATGCCGTAGCCGCTTTAACCGGTCTGGGCTATTCTTTAAGGGAGTCTACTCAAGCTATCTCCAGCCTTTCAAATCCAGGGGGAATGAGCCTGGAGGAAAAGGTCAAAGCTGCGCTTCAACAATTGGCTACAGGATGATTTGAGTGGCTGTAGATACTGGTGGTGTTGGTCATCACGTACCTTCATATAATATGTTATACCCTTATTATGCGTATTGTTGCCAGGTCAGCTATATTAAGAGTTACCTCTCATTTTGGCGGGTGAAAATCGATGTCTGAGTTTAAGATTGTTTCTGATTTTCGTCTTACAGGTGACCAGCCGCAGGCGGTGGATAACTTGGCTATGGGTTTGAGCAAGGGATACCGGGAACAGACTTTGCTGGGGGTTACTGGTTGTGGTAAGACTTTCACCATGGCCAACGTTATTGGGAGAGTGCAGAGGCCGACGCTGGTTATTTGTCACAATAAAACGCTGGCTGCCCAGTTAGCTACCGAGTTTAAAGAATTCTTTCCCGAGAGCGCAGTGGAGTATTTTGTCAGTTACTACGATTACTACCAGCCAGAGGCTTATATACCCAGCACTGACATTTACATTGAGAAGGAGACTGATATTAATGAGGAGATTGATAAGCTACGCCATGCAGCTACCAGAGCCCTGTTTGAGCGCAGGGACGTTATTATAGTAGCCTCAGTTTCCTGTATTTACAGCCTCGGTTCACCAGAGGAGTATCACAGCTTCGCACTTAATTTGAAAAGGAAAGAGACTCATCAACGAGATAAGTTAGTTCGCCGGCTGGTGGATATGCAGTATGAGAGAAATGATTTTGAGCTAACGCGGGGTAAATTTCGTATCAGGGGCGATACCCTGGAGATACAACCTGCTTATGAGGAAACAGCCCTCAGAATTGAGTTCTGGGGAGATGAAATTGACCGCATCGTGGAAGTTGATCCCCTTACCGGTGAATTGCTCAGTCAACGTGAGCAAGTGGATATTTATCCCGCCAAACATTTCGTTACTCCCCGTGATACATTGATAGTCGCAATCGATGATATCAAAGGTGAGCTGGAAGAAAGGCTAAAGGAGTTAAGGGGAACGGGTAAACTTCTTGAAGCGCAGCGGCTTGAGGCGAGGACCAACTATGATATCGAAATGCTCCAGGAGGTAGGTTACTGTACCGGAGTGGAAAATTACTCCAGGCATCTGCAACGACGTGCTCCGGGAAGTCCACCCTGGACTTTAATTGATTACTTTCCTGATGATTTCTTGCTTTTCATCGATGAATCACACATGACACTACCTCAGATCAGGGGTATGTCTCATGGCGATTTCTCTCGAAAGCAAACCCTGGTTGACTATGGCTTTCGCCTTCCATCAGCACTGGATAACCGTCCACTGAGCTTTGAGGAATTCCAGGAACATATCAACCAGGTTATTTATGTCTCAGCCACTCCAAAACCATACGAATATGAGCATAGTCAGCAGGTAGTAGAGCAGTTAATTCGTCCCACCGGATTGCTGGAACCTACTATAGAGGTTAAACCTACCAAGGGGCAGGTTGATGACCTTATCTACCAGATAAAAAGCAGGGTTGATAAAGGAGAGCGCTGTCTGGTGACTACCTTGACTAAAAGAATGGCTGAAGAACTGAGTGATTATCTCAGGGAGATGGGGATAAAAACACACTATCTACACTCGGAGGTGCAAACGCTGGAAAGGGTGGAGATTCTCCGTAGCCTTCGCCTTGGTATATATGATGTAGTCGTGGGAATCAATTTACTGCGTGAAGGACTGGATTTACCGGAAGTGAGCCTGGTGGCTATACTCGATGCTGATAAGGAAGGCTACCTCAGGTCAGAGGAAGCGCTGATACAGACTATGGGGAGGGCTGCCAGGCATATAAACGCCCATGCCATAATGTATGCTGATTCGATTACTACTTCTATGCGAAAGGCGATGGGTGAGACCTCCCGTCGGCGGGAAATTCAGGAGACCTATAATAATGAGCATGGTATAACTCCGCAGGGAATAAAGAAGGCAATCAAAGATATAACCGAGCGAGTTAAAGCGATAGCTGAACCACGGGCTTCTTACGAGGTTTCTCCGGTCTCTAAGGAGGAAGTACTTCACCTTATCAAGGAACTGGAATCTCAGATGAAAAAGGCGGCTAAAAATCTTGAGTTTGAGAAGGCTGCAATGCTCCGCGACCGCATTATTGAACTGAGACAGGATGAGGAATTGCCCACATCTCTACAATGATGGATAGTATAAGTGATGATGTAAGAAAGCTGAGGCAAAGCCTCAAGGACTTACCTCAACCTCAAGTGGAGCCTCCATTTGTCGTGGTTAGCGGTTTGCCGGGCACAGGCAAGTCATTTTTCTGCCGCAAGCTGGCTGCAAGATGGCCGTTTGTTATCCTGGCGAGTGACACTTTACGTAAGACACTGTTTTCTTCTCCCGTGTATACCGAAGTTGAAAATAAACGGCTTTTTAATGCCGGACATGCTCTAATTGAACAGCTTTTGGGAAAGGGCATTCCGGTCATTCTGGATGCTACAAACCTTCAGGAACGACATCGGGAGTATCTTTATCGAATTGCTGACAAGACGAAGGCGAAGATTATACTGGTTCGTATTGAAGCCCCTGCAGAGCTAATAAGGCAGCGTCTTATTGCCAGGAAAGGGATGCCTGATTCAGAGGATGACTCACAGGCTAACTGGGGAGTTTATCAGAGAATGAAGCCCCAGAAAGAGAGGTTCAGGCGCAATCACTTTGTCGTCGATACCTCAGGGGATATCAGCCCTGCACTTGATAAAATTGTGCGGGCAATAAGGAAATAGGCGTATTTTGCTTTCTATTCTGATGTTTTTACTCTGGTGGGGGGCTTCACCGTGCGGATTGTAGGTGTCTGGTTTCACGAAGTTTGATATTATAGGAATCGAGATAACCTGGATACTTGAGCATTTATTATGACGGGCAAATTAGAAAAATGGATAGGTAGCGATGAATCCGGTAAGGGAGATTATTTC
>CAZCKW010000072.1:0-5393 GCA_964499375.1 uncultured Dehalococcoidales bacterium | reverse complement strand
TATCGTTCCAGATAAAAAGGCTTATGAACTAAAGCCTTTAGTAGATTGGGACAAAGGTAAAGCCATAGAATTCATTGCTCTAAAGCTTAACTACGAATGTAAACCTTTAATGTTATTTCTGGGCGACGATGTAACTGATTACAATGGTTTCCGCCAGGTGAACAACAATGGCGGGGTTTCCATTTTTATAGGCGATATCGACGTTAAGACCCCAGCCACATATTTCCTGTACTCACCAGAGGAGGTGTATCGATTTCTGGGAGTTTTAGAAGATATAATTAGCTCCCGGTAAAACCGTATTTAAAGGCTCCTCTAATTTTGCCTTTTAACTTTCTATGACTTCTTTGGTACTGGGAATTATACCGATAATCCTTTCGTCAATCCGTGTGGCTTCATCCAATGCCCTGCCCAGTGCTTTGAATAATGCTTCAGCCTTGTGATGGTCGTCAATACCGGTTAACGTTTTTGCATGGAGGTTAATTTTCGCCTCAGAGGTAAACGAAACCAGGAAATGGCGTAACAAATCCGCATTCAGTTCACCGATACTAGTTTTTTTGAAGGACAATTCAATCACGCTGTATGCTCTACCCCCTATATCAACCGCTACTTCTGACAGTGCATCATCCATAGGCACAATAGCATACGCCATCCTGGTAATTCCTCGCTTTTCTCCCAATGCCTGGTTGAAAGCCCTACCGATGGCAATGGCGACATCCTCAACAACATGGTGCTGGTCAGCACCTGAAGCGGAGAGTCTTATGTCAAATGCTCCATGCCTGGCAAGTTGTGTGAGAAGATGGTCAAACATCCTTATCCCTGTTGTAATCTCAAATTGTCCGCTGCCATCAATATTTAATGCTAACTTAATGCTTGTCTCCGCAGTCTCACGAGTGACTGATGCATTTCTTTTAACCATTTTAATCCCTCCTTTAGAGATTACCTCATAGCTGAACTCTCTCGCTTTGCCAGAGGATTCGTCTTATTAAACTAACCCAATAATGACGGTATCATATAATAATGTAATTAAAGGTTAACATATATCCTGTAGCGTTTTGATCAATGTATCGGTATCTTCAGGTTTACCGACACTTATTCGGATATAATCTCTCAATATCTGACTATCAAAGTAGCGTATGAATATGCCCTTATTACGCAAACAACTCCAGATTTCTTTAGCACTGCCTTTTAATACTCGGCAGAGAATAAAATTAGCCTGCGAAGGGTAAGGATCTAGCCATTCTAACTTATTTAGCTTGTCAAACAGCCGCTCTCGTTCGGCAATTATCCTGGCTATATTACCACGACGATAATCTATATCTGCCAGAGAAGCTAGCACTGCTACTTCTGCTGCTGAATTAATATTGTATGGCTGCTTGATTTTCATGAGGAATGCAGCTATTTCGGGTGGGAAAATACCATAACCTATTCGTAAGCCAGCTAGCCCTGCCCATTTGCTGAATGTGCGCAGCACTATTAGGTTGGGGTAGTCAGGCACCAGGTTGGCCATAGTTACATGGCTAAATTCAAAATAAGCCTCGTCTACCACTACAATTCGCTCGCTGTTGACAAGCTCTATTATATCCTGACGTGTAATAAGGTCTCCCGATGGATTATTAGGTGAGGCGATAAAAATGACCTTCGTTCTCTCGCTCAATGCGTTCTTTATACGATCCATATCAATAGCAAAGTGATTATCCCTGGGAATATCAACTACCTTGCCCCCGCAAAGCTCAGTGCTAAAGGTATACATGCCAAACGTTGGAGGACAGTTGATAACCTCATCTCCAGGTGTAAGAAATAGCCTTAAGATAAGGTCAATTAGCTCATCACTACCGCTACCACAAACAATGTAATCGCGATTTAGACCAGTATACTCTTCCAATGCTTGCTTTAGCTTCCTTTGTTCCGGGTCAGGGTAGATATGGTAATAAGGATATTTGGCCAGATCCTGATAAACCCTGGGAGAGCAGCCATATGGGTTCTCGTTACCATCGAGCTTTATTGGTGTGCCTTGAATCCGCTGGCTCAGAATCTCTACGGGCTCAATAGGGATATAGCTTCTCATAGTGATGAGTCCTGGTCTTATTAGCTTCTTCATATCAATTTAGCTTTCAGGATTTTGTTGCTGTTTCTTAGCTTTTTCTGGTGTTTCGACTCGCAATGATGCTGCCCTGGCGTGAGCATCAAGTCCCTCGGCTCTAGCTATCGTTATTGCTGGCTGGGTCAGCTCTTGCATAGTTACCCTATCCAGAGCGACTATATTGATAGTTTTCAGGAAATCATCAACACCCAGAGGGGAAGTAAAACGGGCGCTACCACCTGTGGGTAACACGTGACTTGGTCCAGCAATATAATCACCCAGCACTACCGGAGAATTCTCTCCAATGAACATGCAGCCAGCATTATGAATACGGTGCATTATGGATGAGGCATCGGATATCATAAGAGAAAGATGCTCAGGAGCATATAGATTGACCAGCTCGATGGCCTCATCAATGTTTCTAACAAGTACAATAATTCCTTTTTTAATAGCCTGTGTGGCAATGGTTTTGCGACTCATCTTTATCAATTGTGATGCTATTTCCCTCTCAGTTCGGTTAGCCAGCTCAGAAGAAGTAGTAATCAGGATCGCTGAGGCAAGAGCATCATGCTCAGCCTGGGCTAGAAGGTCAGCAGCGCAAAACGAAGGATTAGCAGTCTCATCAGCTACAACTATAATTTCGCTCGGTCCCTGGAGTCCATCAATGGCTACGTTTCCATAGACCATCTTTTTAGCCAGAGTTACAAAAATGTTCCCAGGACCACAAATTTTATCTACCTTGGGTATTGATTCAGTTCCAAAAGCCATAGCGGCGATAGCCTGAGCTCCACCAACTTTAAAAATACGGCTGACGTCAGCTATATCAGCAGCCACCAGCGTAGGCGCTGCAATACTGCCGTTTTTGCCAGGTGGCGAGGTTATAATAATCTCCTCCACCCCCGCTATCTTTGCTGGTATGGCTGTCATCAACACTGTAGATGGGTAAACAGCAGTGCCGCCGGGAATATATAAGCCGACTTTGTCCAGTGGACAGATTTTCCTTCCCAAATTTCGGTCAACAAATACAATACCACTCTTATATTCACAAGCTGAGTGAAATTGTCGTATTCTTTTAGCCGCCAATTTAAGCGCTGAGATAAGCTTCTCATCTACCATTTCATAGGCTGCTGAAATTTCCTGTTTGCCGATCTCCAAGGAGTCAAGATCGACGCCATCTAATTCCCTGGTGTAATGGAATAGAGCCTCATCACCCCTATCATAAACCTCTTCCAGTATACGTCCCACCACTTCCTGAGGGGAAGGTTTTTCCTGGGAGGTATTCTCTGGTTGTGTCGCTAACTGCGAGGAGGCAGCAAAAGATTCCAGGAAGGTTTTCCGGGTAAATAATTGTTTTGCATTGTCAAAACCCTCAATTCTAATCATGATAATCCTTTGTTGAATAGTCGAATAAAAAACTCAACCCTCTCCTTTTTATCGTATGAATTGAAGATGTCCTTACTTCCAATAAGACAAGCCGTGGATTCAAAAAGCACCTCTAATACCTTTAAATTATGTTGCACCAGGGTATTTCCGGTTTGAGTATTGTCAATTAACAAATCGGCATCCTCCGGCAGGAAAGCTTCAGTTGCGCCCCATGTCGGTATTATTCTATAGGGATTAATATGGTTATGGCGAAGATACTTATCAGCGATGTTTGTGTACTCCGAAGCGACTCTTAATGGAGTTAGTTTACCATTTTGAACACGCAACCTTAAGTCATTTATATCATTTACAGGCATATCTTGACTCACTGCAGCCACAATTTTAACAATACCAAAGTTGAGGTCAAGCAATTCTTTAACCGGGCTTGAGGGGAAACGTGCGAGATGTTCCAACAACCAATCCCTGCCCGTTATGGCCAAATCAAAATTCCCATTAGCTACCTGAAGAGGCATATCTTGAGGTCTGATTACCTTGATACTAAGCCAGTCCAGACTGGTAGAAGGGCGACGGTTCAATGCCTTTTCAGTATATCCCCCAAAGCTAAGTCCAACTCTTTCCAGAAGTTGCAGAGTAGGTGTTTGCTGATGTCCATCAGGCAAAGCTAGATTGATTCTCTTTGCCCGGCTTTTAGGCTTGGAAGTAGAAACCCTCTCTTGTGTAATAGGCCCGTTATCTGCCGTTGCCCGTGGTTTGGTATAGATAAAGCTAGTCCTGTACCATTCTGTATCTCGCGATACGCACGAAACAAATTTAGAGCTAAAACAGTCCAATAGCTGACTCATATCTTTATTTTCTAAATTGTCCTTATTAGCGACCAGGAAAGCAGTAGCAGGAAGTAACTTTAGTAAGGGAACTAAACCCTGTGCTCCAAACTTATTCCTGTTATTCGTCCATAATATAGCTAAATCAGCACTCTCAGGTGGATAAACCTCCGAGGCTCCCCATACCGGGAAAATCTTAAAGATTTTCATCCTGAGATTTAGAGCGAAAGATTGCGCCAGATTAGGGTACTCGCTTACCATGCGCCAGCCGTTTTGCCTGGCTAATAATTCATCAAGACAAAATATTTGTGAATCACGGCTGGCTGTAACATATATACCACCTTTACCATAGCCCAGGCTTGATATTTTCACTAGAGCACTGGCAGGATACCTTACCAGAAGTTCCTCAATCCAATCCAAACCACATATCCCTAAATCATAATTGCCTATGGCAACCTGCACCGGGATATCCTTCTCTTGAAATATCTTAGCTGAAAGGAAAGGAAATTTATCCGACTGTAGGCGATACTGTCTGGTGTTATTATTGTAGTCTTTGAAGCCTAGGTTTATATCGTGGAGCAAGTTAGCTGTAGGCAAAAGCAACCTGCCTTTAGGCAAAGCAAGTTTAATATAGTCTGATTGGTATTCCACTGGTAATGTTACCCACCTATTATACTGAGAATCTCCAATAAGGATGCCACTTCTCTCTGCTGCTTCTGTTCACAATCAAGAACTGTAAAAGGGCATGTCTCATTATCAGAAACTGAGATAACCCAGCGGTAGGCAGATGGTTCTTGCTTGGAGAAGTTAATTTCTACTATATACATAGCTTCACGGAGTTTTTGAGCTATTGAGAAGCAATTTCGCACTATCTTTGGGATTGGCTTTTTTCCGCTAACCAGAATCCTTGATTTTTCGCTTACTTTATTTTCCAGCGGAAGAAACTTCATTAAGGGATCGACATAAAGAGCGAAGCCGCAAGCAGGAATACTCTTCCCACTCATAAGTGGGATCAGGTTGTCATATCTTCCACCCCCACCTATTTTCTCTCCACCAACCAGCAATTGAAAACAGACTCCGGTATAATATTCGAATCCTTTTATTGACGT
>CAZCKW010000071.1:0-5403 GCA_964499375.1 uncultured Dehalococcoidales bacterium | reverse complement strand
TGTTTGAATTGTGCTACGTGCAACAAAAGTCCAGATTGTGACCTTTGGGTGGACGGCCGACAGTCAGAATATCCCTTGTTGATGTTATACGATTTTATCACCATCTAACTGTTAAGGGAAATGTTGGCAACCAAATCCGAAACAAGAGTCGGGGTGAGAGGATTTGAACCTCCGACCACCTGAACCCCATTCAGGTGCGCTACCAGGCTGCGCTACACCCCGCTATCGTGCCTTGTCTAAATTATGCTATCATAACCAGGTTGCCAAAGCAATAATAATCGGATAATAAGCGAAGCGGATAGCTCACATAATCTACTATCCACTGCGGCGCTTAAATTAATAATTAAAGGTTGAGTAACACTTGAGTAAAAAACAGAAGCACGCCAAACCCGAGCACATTCCCACCCAGCATCATATATCCAGATTACAGCGGCAGACCAGGACACGCCGCGTTATCACAATCATCGCCGCTGTATTCCTGGCTGTCATTATAGGCTGGGTAAGCTACGGATACTATAACGATAATGTCAAACCCTTTCATAAAACCGCTATAGAGGTAAATGGAACTTCATTCGATGTGGGTTATTATATAGAGGCACTTGACGCCTATACCAAAAACTCTGACCCAAGCCAGATAAATTATATGGTCGGCTTTGCCGCCGGTCAAATCGTGCAAAATGAGCTAATACGGCAGGGTGCCAATAGCCTGGGAATGTATGTTACCGACCACGAGGTAAAGGAGAAGGTCAAGGAGAATAACCTGCCTGATAATAAAGTATACCAGGATATTATCAGAGCTGCCTTATTAAAGGGTAAACTTCTGGAATATTTTGAAATCCTGCTACCTGCCACAATGGAGCAAGCCCATATCCAGGCAATGTTTGTCGAAAGCATACAGGTGGCTAATGAAGTGCTAGCTAAAATTGAAAGCAGCGGGGACTTCACCTCCCTGCTCGGCGAGTATTCCTGCCAACCCCAGATTCAAGGTGATTTAGGCTGGTTACCCCAGGAATTAATGCCCAATACCCTCATTGGAGAGGCTGCTTTTAGCTTCGAGCCAGGCAAGGTAGACAAGATTTATGATAAAACAGCAAGCAAGGATATCGGCTACTGGCTTATAGAGGTTACCGACAAGGACGACGAGCAGGGTATAAATGCCAGAGCCATACTATTGGGTAGCATGGAAGATGTCGATGAAGTCAAAACCAGGTTAGCAAGTGAGAATTTCACCGCACTGGCTGAGGAGTATTCCCAGCATGAAAGCAAAGCAGAAGGCGGCGAGCTGGGCTGGTTAAAACAGGGAGATATGAACAGTGGGGTTTTCGACGAGGTTGCCTTCAGCCTTCCCCTCAATGAGGTAAGTGACCCAGTTCAGGATAAATCGGTTCAAACCACCGGTGGATACTGGATTATCAAAGTCATAGCCAGGGAAGATCGAGAGCTGGATGAGCAAGCCAGTATTGGTCTAGCCCAAATAGCCTTGAACGAGTGGTACCTAGTACAAAGAGAAAGTAGTACCATTAATGATTATCTTGATGAGAATACGATGTTGATGGCTATTGACAGAGTTACGGAAAGAAGATAACGGCATGATGAAAAAAGATATCGGCATCGGTTTATTGGGTCTGGGCACTGTAGGCAGTAGTGTGGCCAGTACACTGCTTGGCAAAGCTGCTATCCTGGCTGAGCAAGCAGGGACTCATTTGGTCATTAAAAAAGTTCTGGAGCGCAACATAACCAAGTCGCAGGCACTAAAGCTGACACCCCATACACAAGCTAGCAATATCGACGAAGTTGTCACCGACCCCGAAGTGGACATAGTAATTGAGCTCCTCGGAGGTGAGCACCCTGCCACTGAATATATCAAACAAGCTATCACCAACGGTAAGCACGTGGTCACCGCCAACAAGGAAGTGATAGCCAAGTATGGATATGATCTGTTATCTTTAGCCAGTGAACACAATGTTGGGCTTCGCTATGAGGCAAGCGTGGGCAGCGGCATACCGCTTATCTCCCCTTTTCAACAGGACCTGGCAGCCAATGATATTTCAGCCATCTATGCCATTCTCAATGGTACCACCAACTATATTCTGACCCGGATGTCACAGGAGGGGTTAGACTTCAAATCAGCATTAAAGCAAGCTCAGAAACTTGGTTATGCTGAAGCCGACCCTGCCAATGATATTGAAGGTACAGATACCGTTTACAAGCTGGCTATTCTATCCAGTCTGGCCTTCCATACCAGAGTTGACCCTCAGGATATATATCGTGAGGGCATCTCAAGCCTGGCGACTCAAGACTTCCGCTATGCCAGAGAATTCGGCTATGCAATAAAGCTACTGGCCATCGCCAAGCAAGCTGATAAAGCTATTGAATTGCGTGTCCACCCCGTTTTCATCCCCGAGGACTCGCAACTGGCCAATGTCAACGGTGTTTTTAACGCCATCCAGGTGGAAGGCGACCTGGCAGGCAAACTCATATTTTATGGACGAGGAGCGGGAGCCTTACCAGCCTCCAGTGCCATCATTGCTGATACTCTAACCATAGCCAGAAACATCTGTCACGGAGTAAACAATGCCCCTCAGGCTAAATTGAACCGCCAACTACCGGCTAAACCTATGTCCGATATAGAGACACGCTACTACTTCAGGGTGAATGTAGTTGACCGCCCGGGTGTTCTAGCCCAAATATCCAAAGTCCTGGGACAAAATTCCATCAGCATTTCCTCCGTGATTCAAAAGGAAAGCGACTTAACATCTCAAACTGCTGTGCTCGTCATTATGACTCACCCCGCCAGAGAGCAGGCAGCACAAAAAGCTCTGAAAGAGGTAAGACAGCTAACAGCAGTGAATGAAGTTAGCAGTTTCATAAGGGTTGAAGCATGAAGCAGGGCGTTTTAGCCAGATATCGTGACTTACTGCCAGTAACCCCTGATACTCCCATGATCACACTTGGTGAGGGAGACACTCCTTTAGTGAGGTCTCAAACCCTGGAGAAGGAGCTTGGATGTGGTGAACTATATTTCAAACTGGAAGGTTGCAACCCCACTGGCTCGTTCAAAGACCGCGGCATGGTAGTGGCAGTGGCTAAAGCAGTGGAGAGCGGTAGCTCCAGCATTATTTGTGCTTCTACAGGTAATACCAGCGCTTCCGCTGCGGCTTTCGGTGCTCGATTCGGGCTAAGTACAATTGTCATTATACCCAGGGGGAAAATAGCTATGGGAAAACTGGCCCAAGCTCTTGCTTATGAAGCCAGGATAATAGCTGTAAACGGTAACTTTGACCAGGCACTTCAAATAGTGCGTAATTTGATTGAAAAATACCCAATTACCCTGGTCAACTCAATAAATCCAAACCGTATTGAAGGACAGAAGACAGCAGCCTTTGAAATTATAGACAGCCTGGGCGATGCACCAGATTATCTGTTCATACCCGTAGGTAACGCTGGAAATATTACCGCTTACTGGAAAGGGTTCGTCGAATATTATCGAACAGGCAACGCAACGCATACCCCAAAGATGATGGGCTTCCAGGCTGCCGGTGCTGCGCCTATAGTGCAAGGAAAAGTTGTCAGGCGACCCAGAACCATCGCCACAGCCATCCGCATTGGCAATCCGGCTAGCTGGCAAAAGGCTTTAGCAGCTAGAGATGAATCAGGGGGCATAATAGACTGTGTCACTGATGATGAAATCATGAATGCCTACAGATTAGCAGCAATCAAGGAAGGTATCTTTGGCGAGCCTGCTTCAGCCGCCTCCCTGGCTGGACTCATAAAGATGGCAGGAAAGGAAGACCTCTGTGATAAACGAGTGGTCTGCATTATTACTGGAACAGGACTGAAAGACCCTGGCATACCTGCCAAATATGCTAAACCCCTGACAGAGCTTCCTGTCGATTTAACCCTGATCGAGAGGGCTCTGGGCTTTAGCTGATTTGCTGAAAGTAAAGAGTGAGGAATTCAAATGATTGACAAAGATAAAATCAAACTGGCTATGACTTCCATACTCCAAGCCATCGGTGAAGACCCCTCCAGAGAGGGTCTAAAAGATACACCGCAACGAGTCGCTGAAATGTATACTGAGCTTTTCTCTGGCATGGAAGCCGACCCAAAAGCTGAGCTAGAGGTAGATTTCGACCAAGGACATCACGAGATGGTGGTTCTACGAGATATTCCTTTCTATTCCATGTGTGAACACCACCTGCTTCCCTTTTACGGAGTAGCACACGTGGGTTACATCCCCAGTGCAGGTGGCAGGGTTGTGGGGATAAGCAAGCTGGCCAGGGTGGTTGAAATATTCGCCAGGCGCCCCCAACTCCAGGAGAGAATGACCAAGCAGATTGCTGATTGTATCTTCGAAGTGATTCATCCCGATGGCGTAGGTGTGATTGTCCGAGCAGAGCACCTGTGTATGACGATGCGAGGAATTAAAAAACCGGGAACAAATGTGATAACCTCATCGGTGAGGGGAACTTTCCGCACTTCAGCAATTACCCGCTCCGAGTTTCTATCCCTGATTCAGGGAGGAGGACTACTCTAGGGACGTCTCTTTTGCCCCAGGACAAACCTGCTACACACTAAAAAAGTCCCTGTACCTTACCTGTCTTCGTATCAACATCTACCCTCCTAAAAGCTGGATCGGAGCTGGTTCCTGGCATAAGGCTAATAGCTCCGGCGCAGGGACAGAGAAACTTAGCCCCCGAATATATCAACACATCACGGATAGGTAAAGTCCATCCTTTGGGAACTCCCTTTATGTTTGGATCATGCGTTAGGCTCAGATGGGTCTTTACCATCATGGTAGCATAATCATCATATTTGGGATCAGACTCAAGCATCTTAGCCTTGGCCTCAGCATCAGGTGTCCATGACACACCATCAGCTCCATAGATTTTCTTAGCTATTTTATCGACCCGCTCCCGCAACTTCATCTCCCTGGGATACAGAAACTCAAAATCGTTCTCTTCCTCACTGGCTGCTATCACTGCATCCGCTAGCTCCAGAGCACCATCACCCCCTTCGGCCCAAAGAGTCGCCATAGCACAGCGTGCTCCAACCGCCTCGACTGCCTTTCGAACTAAAGCAATCTCTTGTTCGGTGTCACTACTGAAGCTGTTGATGCATACCACAGGTTTAATGCCAGATAACTTGATAGTATTAATGTGGTGCAACAGATTAGGCAGGCCTTTCTCCAGCAGTCCGAGGTCCTCCTTTGTGTAGGCATCAGACAAGGGCCGCCCCGCTACCACCTTGGGACCACCGCCATGCATCTTCAAAGCTCTGATAGTGGCGACGAGCACCGAAACATTTGGTTTGAGACCACTATAACGGCACTTAACATTCCAGAACTTCTCGAACCCGATATCTGCGCCAAAGCCACTCTCGGTAACATGGTAGTCAAACATC
>CAZCKW010000070.1:0-5450 GCA_964499375.1 uncultured Dehalococcoidales bacterium | reverse complement strand
CAGCGCTTGATCCCATAGCCAAAATCCCAGAGCTTAAGGTTTGCGCTGCTGCCATCAGACCATTGTAATTTTACTTCAGCTTACGCATCAAGCGGGAACGCTTTTCTTTCAAGAGCAGATAAGTTGCTATTTAATGCCTTTCGCTGGTACTGTACTTGCTGCTCATCAGTTCATAGAGCGTAGCATCAGCTCGGGCGGTACCTGAGTGCTCCTCAAAAATATCACTGGCCGTCCAGATTGCCAAGCATTACACAAAAGCTTGAATTGTTCGGCTGAGTAAGACCTGTCCTTATTGCCTGGTTGACTTTAAGGATAGCGTGTTGAAGTCAGACAAAGATGATATCATTGAAGTTTAGGACCTCGCCGCATTGATTCAAGAAGCGATTTAAACTTTATGGGGGCTAGAAATGGAGGATAAAGTTAGAATTGGTGTGTACATCTGCCACTGCGGTAGCAATATCGCCGGGACTGTAGATACCAGGGAGGTAACCGGGTTCGCTCAGGGATTACCTTCCGTGGTAACGTCTAAGGATTATATGTATATGTGCTCTGCCCCGGGGCAAAATATGATAAAGCAAGATATTAAGCAACTCCGGCTTAACCGGGTTGTGGTGGCCTCCTGCTCACCGACGCTGCATGAACACACCTTCCGACAAGCCTGCCAAGATACTGGATTAAACCCCTATCTCTTTGAGATGGCAAATATTCGGGAGCACTGCTCCTGGGTAACCGAAGACCCAAAGCTAGCTACCGAGAAGGCTAAGGCATTAGTGAGTGCCGCCGTGAGGCGAGTATATTACCAGGAGCCACTAGAGGTCAGGGAGGTTCCGGTTACCCCCAGCGTCCTGGTTGTGGGAGGGGGCATTGCCGGGATTCAAGCGGCTTTAGAGATAGCTAACGCCGGCCACAAGGTCTACCTTGTGGAGAGAGAGCCCAGTATTGGCGGTCATATGGCACAGTTTGATAAGACCTTCCCTACATTGGACTGCGCTAGCTGTATTTTTACCCCACTTTTAAGCGCAGTAGGGCAGCACCCCAATATTGAGCTAATGACCTATAGTGAAGTGGAGGAATTTTCCGGCTATATCGGCAACTTCAAGGCTAGAATCAGAAAGAAGGCGAGATATGTTGATGAAGATAAGTGTAATGGTTGTATGGTATGTGTGGAGAAGTGCCCCTGGAAAGCAGTTAGTGAGTTTGATGAGGGCTTAACCCACCGGAAAGCTATCTACACCCCCTTCGCCCAAGCGGTGCCTAATGTCCCGGTGATAGACGCCGAGCACTGCGTCTATTTCTTGAAAGGCACTTGCCGGGCTTGTGAAAGGTTCTGTGATCCCAAGGCTATCGATTTTGAGCAGCGAGATAAAGAAGTGGAAGTGGAAATTGGCTCAGTTATTGTGGCTACCGGCTATGACGCCTTCGACCCCTCAGCTATTACCAGCTATGGCTATGGGTGTTACGATAACGTTATCACCGCCCTCCAGTTTGAGCGAATGTGTAATGCATCTGGTCCCACTGCGGGTAAAATTCAGCTCAGGGATGGCTCAGAACCCAAGGGTGTAGCCATTATTCACTGTGTAGGCAGCCGTGACAAGAACTTTCATGAATATTGCTCTCGAGTTTGCTGTATGTATTCCCTCAAGTATTCTCACCTGATAAAAGAAAGGATTGAGGATGCTGAAGTCTACCAGTTTTATATAGACATGCGCTGCTTTGGTAAGGGGTATGAGGAATACTACGAGCGTCTATCCAGCGAAGGGGTTACCTTCATACGGGGCAAGGTAGGTAAAGTTACCAACCGTGCCCTGACTGATGAGGAGAAAGGGAAACTGGTGGTCGTAGCTGAGGACTCTTTGATGAGCGCCCTGATAAGGGTGCCGGTAGACATGGTTGTACTGAGTACGGCTCTAGAGCCTCGCTCGGATGCCGAAGCTGTTGCCCGATTATTCAATATCAGCCGTAGTGCTGACGGTTTCTTCTTGGAAAGGCATCCCAAGCTGGACCCGGTGGCTACCACAACCGGCGGGACATTCATAGCAGGTTGCGCGCAGGGGCCCAAAGATATACCTGATACCGTAGCTCAGGCTTCAGCAGCCGCAGCTCGAACTCTGGCTATGATTAGTAAAGGAAAGGTAGAGATTGAAGCAATCACTGCCGTCATCAATGAGGAGCTGTGCTCTGGGTGTAAGGTTTGTAATCTCCTTTGTCCTTATAGCGCCATATCCTTCGATGAGGAAAAGAGGGTTTCGCGAGTTAATGAAGCCTTGTGTAAGGCTTGTGGTATCTGCGTGGTAGCTTGCCCCAGTGCAGCTATCACTGGCAGGCACTTTACCACCGAGCAAATTATGGCTGAAATTGAAGGGGTTTTAGTATGAGCTTTGAACCAAAAATCGTTGCCTTTTTGTGTAACTGGTGTGCCTATCGTGGTGCTGACCTGGCCGGGACTTCAAGGATGAAGTGTGCGCCTAACGTTAGACCAATAAGGGTTATGTGTAGCGGCCGAGTAGAGCCTGATTTTGTCCTGAAAGCGTTTGAAGCTGGTGCCGATGGTGTGTTGATACTTGGTTGCCACCCTGGGGACTGTCACTACCTTGAGGGGAATTATAAGACAATGCAGCGTATAGCTCTACTGAAAAATATGCTACCTCAACTGGGGATTGAAGACGAACGGTTACGCTTAGAGTGGGTATCGGCCTCAGAAGGTGGGCGCTTTGCTTCCATCACTAATGAGATGACGGGGCAAATAAGAAAATTGGGACCTTTTTCCTATATGAATAGAGAAGGGAGTAATGGCTCAGTTAAAGGACATTTCTAACGAGTCCTGGCAGGCGATTTTAAGACTCCCTGAATTAATCAATGCAATTTATAGATTAAACAAGTCCAGAGACATCCAGTAATTCAGGAACATATCTTTCCCATCCCAGTGGCATTATATGAATTCCCCGGCAGATATTCTTCATACCTTTAATCAACTCAGCGGCAATCTGAATGCCTACCTTGGCTCTTTCTTCCTTTTCCGCTTCAGCCATCATTTTAATGTATTTCTCCGGGACGGAAACGCCGGCAACGTTTTCATTCATATACCTGGCCATACCCGCTGACTTCAGGATAATTATTCCCCCGAGTATTGGAACGCCAAATTTCGATGCCTTTTTCATAAACTTTTTAAACTTCTCCAGGTCATAAACAGCCTGGGTCTGGAAAAAGCTTGCTCCCACTTCAATCTTTTTCTCCATCTTAATTAGCTGAAGCTCCAAAGGGTCTGCCCCAGGATTGACCACTGCACCAAGACAAAAATCTGGCTTTCCCTCCAGTTCATTGCCGTTCATGTCCTTTCCTTCCATCAGGGTGGAAGCAACCTTTAGGAGGCTCACAGAATCCAGGTCGAAAACTGGTTTTGCCTGTGGATGGTCTCCTAGCATAGGATGGTCACCGGTAAGTAGCAGAACATTTCTTATCCCCAGCACATAAGCGCTCAACAGGTCTGATTGAAGAGCCAATCTGTTCCTATCTCTACACGTTAGCTGATAAATCGGCTCCAGCCCCCGCATAGCTAGAAGGTGACTTACTGCCAGAGAGCCAAGCTTCAATACTGAGCTTTGCAGGTCGGTAACATTAAACCCATCCACTTTTCCCTTCAAGAGTTCTGCTTCCTCCAAACCCTTATTGATGTTCACTCCTTTCGGGGGTCCCACCTCAGAAGTAATAATAAATTTCCCATTTTTTAATTTTTCAGAAAAGTTCATCTTTCAATTCTCTCCCGTGATAGCGATTCTTTAACTATCTTCGAATAATCCCTCGGCAACATAACTTTCTGTAATAAGCTCAATTTGCCCATTCTCTCCAACCTGTTATAAATTAAAATCCAGGCGCAGTCGGTGTCTGGATTTACTTCGCACTTACCTTCCCTTGCCCCTCCACAGGGACCATTCAAAAGAGCCTTGGGGCAATTTGTCAGGGGACAAATTCCCCCAGTATAGTTCAGGTAGCACTCTCCACATTGATTGCAGTTAAATTTGCTGGCAGTAAGTCCCTGGAAACCATTTAAATAGAGAGTGTCGCAACATGTATAGACAGCTTTGTCCTCCAGTAGCGACGAAACAACCTGAGTTCCTACACCGCAGGAGAAAACAAGGATAGCCTGGGCTTTATCAATTTGCTGAGAGTACTCCTTGATATATTCCCTGACGAAGTCCCTATTACACAGATAATCAAGTACTGCCTTCCCAGTAATTTGATTGCTTAAACTACCAATTAAAGCCTCTGCATCTTCCCTGGGAAAGTAAACTTCCTGACAACCAGGGCATTGAAAAATAAAAAGCTTCTTAGAGGAGATTCTGGGGAGTATCTCTTCCTCAGGCTTTATTTGCACTGCAAGCATACTGTTTCTCCCTCTTTATAAAACTTAAAAGTGCTATTTTAGCAGAGCAGACTTGTTCACAACATCCGCACTCTATGCAACTCTCAACCCTGTAGCTAACCGCCTTTTCCAGGTCGCCTTTCTTCCCATAGAAGCTATAATAAAGAGGATAAAGCTGCATGGGACAGACTTCTACACAACGGCCACATCTTATGCATTCTCTCTCTTCAGAAGCTTTCACAGGGGATCTCTTCATAACAATCAACCCTGTCGAACCCTTTATAACCGCCGATTCTAAATCTGTCTGCACAACACCCATCATGGGTCCACCCATCTTCAATTCGTATCTCTGTAAACATTCCTCGCCATTTCCATTAAAGCAGTGCTCTATAATATTTTTAAAGGGAGTACCTATCTTGACCCAATAGTTACCCGGCCTGGAGCAGTTTTCACCGGACACCGTTACCACTATTTGAATCAGAGGCAAACCTTTTACCACTGCCTCAAATATGGCAAAAATGGTAGCGGCATTCAACACCACTACTCCAACATCTAAAGGAAGGCCCCCATCAGGGACATCTCTGTCCAATATTCTCTTAATCAATACCTTTTCCGCTCCCTGAGGATATTTAGTCTTCAAACTAACTATCTCAACCGATGACGGTTTATCTGAATAGTTATTTAGTGTTGCTATCGCCTCTGGCTTGTTATCCTCAACCCCTACAAATATCTTTTCTGCCCCCAATATCTTTTGAGCTATCGTTATCCCAATAAAAAGCTCCCCTGGATGCTCAATCATGATACGGTTATCGCTATTCAGGTAAGGCTCACATTCGCAGCCATTTATGATTAAATTATCTATCTTCTTGGGAGGTGTAAGCTTAACACTGGTGGGGAACATTGCTCCACCCAGACCTACAATTCCCTTTTCCCTTATGATTTCCAGTAAAGCCTCTCTGGATAAGGCTTCAAAGTCTTCGCAGGGTTCAATCGAAGGGGCAGTCTCGCTTTTTCCATTATTCTCGATGATTAAAGCCAGACTTTTTCTTTGAGAAGCAGGATGTATCCTTTCCTCCACGGATATAACCTT
>CAZCKW010000069.1:3707-5541 GCA_964499375.1 uncultured Dehalococcoidales bacterium | reverse complement strand
AGAAGCAGTTTTCACAGGCTGCCCTTTTGACCTTAGCTCAAGGAGCTTAGCTTGGGAGATAGCCGCTTGATAGCCAACAAACTCCGTAGGGCCAACATTCATCACTCCAGGTACTCCAAAATGTTCTAGTGAAGATATTCCGGAAGGACTTATTATCTGGGCCTCCCTGGCTCTCTCTCTCTGTTTCTTCATCTCAGCCTCAAAACCATCCGAATCAATAGATAAGCCTCTCTCCCTTGCAACCTCGGCAGTTAACTCCTGTGGAAAGCCATAAGTGTCGTGAAGCCTGAATACCTGCTCTCCCGATAATCGCCCTCTTCCCTGGCTTAAAGCTTCCTCAACAATATCTTCTACTAAATTAAGTCCCGTATTTAGAGTAACAATAAACCTCCCTTCTTCAACTTTAATCACCTCTTTGATTAAATCTCTATTGGTTACCAATTCGGGATATACATGCCCCATCATATCAATCACAACTTCAGCAACTTCACCGAGGAAAGGTTTATCCATGCCCAGCCTCCTGCCAAAAAGGGAGGCACGACGCAACACCCTTCGTAAAACATAGCCGATACCTTCATTGGAGGGTAAAACACCATCAGCAATTAGAAATGACAGACCACGGCCATGCTCAGCGATAAGCCTTATAGCTCGATCATCACTATCACTCTCTCCATAATGTTTGCCAGCCAACTGGCAAATCATGTGAATAACAGGTAAAAAAAGTGCAGTTTCATAAACCGAAGATTTGCCCTGCATAACCGCCGTAGTTCTCTCCAGCCCCATCCCGGTATCGATATTTGGTTCAGGCAGAGGTGTACGACTGCCATCGGGACTCTGGTTATACTGCATGAATACCAGGTTCCATATCTCAGAGAATCGATTACAGTCACAGTTAGGTTTACATTCAGGCCTGCCACAGCCAACTTCCTCACCCAGATCATAGTGTATTTCGCTGCATGGTCCACAAGGCCCTGAATCGCCAGCAGGACCCCAAAAATTATCCTCCTCGCCAAAACGCAATATCCTCTCTGCAGGAACCCCTACCTGCCGCCAGCAGGTAAAAGCTTCATCATCGTCAAGATAAATAGTTATCCACAGCCGTTCTTCAGGTAACTTTAAGTACTCCGTGACGAATTCCCACGCCCAGGGAATTACCTCCTTTTTAAAATAATCACCAACGCTGAAATTTCCCAGCATCTCAAAAAAAGTTAGATGTTTGGTATCACCAACGACATCAATATCAGTAGTTCGAAAGCATTTTTGACAGGAAGCCAGGCGTACACCAGGAGGTTTCTCCAACCCCAGAAAATAAGGTTTAATCTGCACCATTCCAGCGGTAGTTAATAATAAGGTTGGGTCACCACGAGGGATCAAGGTTGAGCTGGGAATAATTTTATGCCCTCTATCCTGAAAGAACTTCAGGAATAGCTGTCTGATTTCGTCACTGGTCACTCGTTATCACCCTCTTAGAGAATATTAACTTGTATGTCAATTGAGTCTGAATACTAAATATGTTAGCATAGTACTAAATACGAAGCAAAGCTATAAGGTATAACTAATAATGAACCAAATGCAGCATATCACCATTAGTAGCTGGCTAAGCGGACATGTTTTGATTGATTGGCTTGACACTCATGGCATCCGCATCCTCGTTATCATTATTGCTGCCCTTGTATTATTTTTCTTACTGCGGCGTCTTACACCGCTGTTAATAGAAAGATACATATCCCGGCAAGCAAAGAGGCAATCTAAGGAAGAAGTAAAGAAGAGAGCTAATACGCTTTCCTCAGCTTTTGTTAAAACAGGCAAGATAATCATCGCCATTTTTACCATC
>CAZCKW010000069.1:0-3607 GCA_964499375.1 uncultured Dehalococcoidales bacterium | reverse complement strand
CCAGCAACTTTACCAAGGAATATTCCAGAGTTAACCTCAATATCGCAGTTGCCTATGCGGAAGATCTTGACCGTGTTATTGAAGTTATAAATAACGTCTGCCAGGAAATGGCAAAGGACCCCCACTGGAGTAAATATTTTGTGAGTACGCCCAAGGTACTCAGGGTGGCTAATCTAGGTGATTCGGGCATTGACATTAAGATACTGGGGGATACTAAGCCCAGTCGCCAGTGGGCTGTAGCAGGAGAGCTACGCCTTCGAATTAAAAGGGTTTTTGATGAGGAGGGAATTGAGATTCCCTGGCCTCATACCAAGGTCTACTTCGGCAATACACCACCCGCGGTAAATAAAAGCAGTACAATATCCAGGAAATCCTCAAATATGAAGACTGTAAAGCCTTAAACTCAACAGGTGCTAAGCTCAGCCAGCAGAAGTTCGATAGCTAACTGGTCATTGTATTTACCGGTTTTGATAGCCAGGTCAGTTTCTAAAAGCCTGGCATAAGTCCGCTTTATGTGCTCAAGGTCATATAACTTAGATTGCTTGAGCGTATTATCCAGAGGATACCCCGTTAAACCCAACCTATCTTGAATTTGTTTTCGAGACAATCCTGAACCCATGTCCATTGCCTGCGCTATTAAACGGAACTGCCTGGTAATCATAGCTAGAATTTGACCAGGTGGCATGCCTTCCTGAAGAAGACGATGCAGCATCCGCTGCGCCACTCCTGCCCGGCCTTCAACAACTGCATCCACCAGGGTAAAAATATTAGTCTCCCGTGCAGAACTCACCACTTGTCTCACGTCATCTTCAGTAACCTGCCCCCCCCCCGCATAGAGAACCAATTTCTGAATCTCGTTGTTCATCACCCACAGGTTTCCACCTACGAGCTCAGCGAGTAAACTCACGGCTTGGGGTGTAATACTGCCATCCTCTTCAACTATCTTCCTTCGTATCCAGGCCGTTAAATTTGAACTTCTCAGTGGAGGAAAGGTTTGAATTTTAGCTACTGACGAAACCTTCTTTAACAAACTATTATTGCTCTTAATTTCACCATCAACTAACATTAATATGGTAGTTTGTGGCATCTGCTCGATGTAAGGGACCAAACCTTCCCATCTTTCCAGCCCATCTCGAGTCTTGCTATTAGCACGCTTACTGGATCTCTGCTTACCCCACTTTGGCTCAAAACGCTTTAACAAGCCTTCTACTATAACTAAACGACATGTGGCCAAGAAAGGAGCAGCATCGCAGTTATCTTTAAGCTCACTCACTGTTAAATGCTGGCCATCCAGCCTGACCGTATTGACCGCCAGCATTTGTGGGTCTCCCAGGCTAGCTTTAATTCTCTCCAGTTCACTATTCAGGGAGAAATCATCTTTGCCATAAAGAATATGGAACATGCCCCAGTATTTTAGCACAGTCAAAGTCTCCTTAATCCGAAAATTGAATTAGAAATATGGTAGAATCTACAAAATGAAAGTCGCCATTATCGGGTTACCAAATAGCGGAAAAACAACAATATTTAACACCTTAACAAAAGGCAAAGCTGAAATCACCGCTTATTCCTCTTCCTTAACCCCTAACTTAGGTGTGGCTAAAGTGCCTGACTCACGACTATCAATACTGGAAGGCATAGTCCACCCCCAAAAAACCGTCCCCGCTGAAGTAAGCTACGTGGACATCGCAGGTTCACCCAAAACATTACACAGTAAGCAAGAAATCGGAGGGGAATTCCTGAATTATCTAACCACTGCTGATGCACTGCTCCAGGTAGTTCGAGCTTTTGATGACCAGAGTCTACCTCATCCCGAAGGAAGCATAGACCCTAACAGAGATATAGCTAACATGGATTTAGAGCTCGCTTTTTCCGATTTGGTTATTATCGATAGGAAGCTTAACAAGCTAGGTTCAGCATTAAAAAGCCCCAGGACATCAGACCGCGAATCATATCTAAAAGAGCAGCTATTACTAAAGAAGATTAAAGCGGCACTGGAGAAGGACATACCAATAAGGCAGCAGAGTATTGGACAGGATGAACTTAAACTATTAACCAATTACCAGTTCCTTACCGCTAAACCCATGCTGGTTATCCTTAACATCGGGGAGAATCAATTGTCACAAGCTTCGCTATTAGAACAGGAAATAAAATCTGTTTATCCACAATTTGCTGTGACAGCCCTATGCGGTAAGCTGGAGATAGAACTGAGCCAACTTAGCAACACCGAGGCTATCGAATTCCGTGAATCTATGGGTTTAACAACATCAGCACTGGACCAGGTTATAAATCTTTCCTATCGTCTTCTAGGATTAATTTCTTTCTTTACCGCTGATTCTGTTGAGCTAAAGGCTTGGACCATCACTAAAAATACCACAGCACCAAAGGCGGCAGGAAAGGTTCACACCGATATGGAAAGAGGCTTTATCCGCGCCGAGGTGATCAGCTACAGCGACCTTGAGGAATGTGGGAATTTAGCTGAAGCGCGGAAAAGGGGGTTGCTCCGGGCAGAAGGTAAGCACTATGTCATCCAGGATGGGGATATAGTCACGTTTTTATTCCATGTCTAGTTAAAACGAAATTGCATACGGCTCAATACATTTACCCGGCCAAATACTGATATCCCCACATAGCCTGTTTCCCTCCCCTACCCTTACATTATCCCCCAGTACACAGTTATCCCAGATTTCAGTTTCCTCGCCATATAACATCCGGAGGCAATTACACAGTTCTTGAGCTTAGCCCCCTTTTTTACTTCACAGCCTTGCCATAGTACTGCCCCCTCCAATATGGCACACTCCTCTATCCGACAACCCGGTCCCAGCACAACAGGTCCCTTTATTACGGAGTCCCCACCGATAAAGCAACCTTCACCAATTATCACCGGTTTCTGGATTTGAGCTGTAGACTGAACAGTACTTTGACCCTCAAACTTCGTTTCCTTATCAGTATTCAGCAAATCATGATGCAATCTCAGATACTTCTCCGGAGTACCCACATCGAGCCAGTAAGCTTGGGACGGGTAACCATAGACAGCTTCCCCTTTTTTCACCAGTTGGGGGAAGACATCACGCTCAAACATAGAGAAGGCATTCGAGGAAATACATTCTAAAACATCGGGTTTCACAATATAAATACCCGCATTAATCATATTAGTAGCTATCTCGTCTCTCCCTGGCTTCTCTACGAAGCGCTTGATTCTTCCCTCGGCATCTGTCTCTACAGCCCCATATATGGTCGGATCATCCACCGGCGTCAAGGCGATACTCACACTGGCTCCTTTTTTATAGTGCAAATTCGCCATGGCTGTTAAATCAATGTCCGTAAATATATCGCCGTTAAACACGATAAAGGATTCGTCCAGGAATCTTTCTGCGTTTTTCACCGCTCCTGCCGTCCCCATGGCAAAACTTTCCACTGAGTACGTTATACTCACACCAAACTTACTGCCATCACCGAAATGAGCCTTAATTTCCTCAACCTGCCCGCCCAGGGCAATAATAATATCGCTAATGTTATGTCTCTTGAGGTAACTGATAAAATGTTCCAGCAGAGGATGATTACACACAGGTACCATTATTTTAGCCCTGTTGCAACTAAGTGGTCGTAA
>CAZCKW010000068.1:0-5753 GCA_964499375.1 uncultured Dehalococcoidales bacterium | reverse complement strand
CTGCAATGACAAAATAGGGTAGGCCTGCAATGACAAAATAGGGTAGGCCTGCAATGACAAAATAGGGTAGGCCTGCAATTGCAGAAATCAGGCTTGCAAGTATAGGCTGGCTTAAGGTAGGCTTATAATTTGAACATAAGGATTATGGGAAGTCTATATTTTTAAGGAGGGTATGCTATGAGTGCCTTTTACGTAGTGTTATTGCTCTGGTTGGTGCGAGTTGTAATCTGGACGTTTATCTGTGCCTTTCTGGCCTGGCTTGGAATCAGGGTGCTGGATGCGCTTACGCCGGGCATTCAGGAGCGTCAGAGAATAGGGGAAAGTCCAGTCTCAGTGGGCTTGTTTATGGCAGGCTTTCTTATCCTGGTGGGTTTAGTTATACATGGAGTGGTAACCGGTCCTGTGGTAGTTGGCGCTGGATTTCTGGAGAGCCTTATTGATACCATGAGGCTGGGACTGATAGCCATTACCTTTTTTGTCAGCCTTTTTTTAGGCATAGCCTTGCTTCGAATCATGGACAAATTAACGCCTAAAATATCTTTTGGCAGCGTTGAGCGGAACCCGGTTGCGGTAGGTGTATATGTTTTTGGTTACCTGGTCTTCTTTGGCCTGATAATCCATGGTGCTTTGATCATGCCTTTGTAAAGGTGAGCTATGCCCAGATATCTGCGGGTCATTTTGTTTTCTGTAGCAATCTTCCTGGCGATGATGCCTGCCTATGTTCTGGCAGTGTCATCAACAAATTTCTACCAGCAGGGCGGAGATGTTTATGATAATTGGGACCTGTGCCGCACCAACGCTGCTGGTGAGGATGGGTTTTTTCAGGTCTATTCTGAAACCGAATTCTGTCCTGTCATTGCTAGCGAGAGCCTGGGGGAAAATGCCGACAGCGCTTATCGAATTGGTCAGCAATTTGCCAGGGATTATCCTGATGTTCACCAGAGAGCGGAGAAGATTTTTGCCTATGGCCGTGACAAGGTAAGATATGCCTCCGATGACGACCAGTTTAACTTTCAGGAGTTTGCCCAGAACGCCGATGAGATGGCGGACACTATTGAGGATAAAGGTCTAGCCCAGGGAGATTGTGAGGATTATGCTATTCTGCTTGCCGTTATGTACAAGGGGGCCGGTTTGCGTTCAGCTATAGTGCTGACATCTGACCATGCTGCTATGCTGGTATATTTGCCAGGGTATGAGAAGGCTAACCAGTTCCTGTCTGTCAATGGTGAGCCTGGGTGGGTATGGGCTGAGGCCACTGGTGGCAATAACCCTCTGGGTTGGATGCCAGAGAGGTATATAGGGAAGAGGATTGGAGCCTATGAAGTTGAAGATGAGGCTATTATTGTGGTAGAGCCGTCGGATAAAACCCCCATTACCGTAACCAAAGCGGGAAGCAGCACAGGGATTCATATATCTCCCTTCTTCGGTATCGTTGCAATTATGTGGCTTATTTCCCTATTTCGAAGGCGGCGTTAAAGCCAGGTCTGGTGCTTTCCTGGGCGATGATTATGCTTCAAGCCCGGCAGTGGAGCAAATTGTAAAAAAACTCTAAATTGGTATTGTAAAGTCTTAATGTTGCTGATATTATTTGCGAATTAAGCTGGCTACCCAGGGTAACCAGGTAAATTTAAAGGTGAAGCATTTCTGGGGTGTTTGGAAATGAATGGGAAAACAAAGTTAAACAGCTTAATAGTGAAGAAGGAGGTGGAATTCTAATGTGAAGAAATTAATAAGGGAGAAGAGAGAGGGAGGTCAGGAATTAGTAATAATAAGGAGGCAGATTGATGAAAAATAAAATATTGTTAATTTCTATAATTGCCATGTTAGTGATTGGTTTAGTCGTTAGTGGCTGCGCTAAACCAGCACCGACCAAAGTAATCGAGTGGAAGTGTCAATCTCTTTACCCTGCGGAGGACCTGTGCCATAAAGTCCAGTGCACAACGATTGTGAACACCATCAATGAGAGGCTAGCCGGGAGACTACACATTGAGCTGTTTCTCCCCGATATGCTTGTCCCGGTACCGGAGCAGTTCGAGGCCTGTGGCAAGGGAGTGTTTGAGATGAATATGACAGCCTGCGCCTTTGATGCTCAATGGATACCCGAGGCGATGGTTGCCTTTTCGTTGCCTGGTAGCTGGGAGAATTTGGAGCAGAATCTGAAATTCTTTCATGAGTATGGTGGGTTGGACTTTTTCCGCGAAAGTTACGCTCTGCATAATCACTACTTCCTGCGACAACTACCTTACGGACACAATTCACTGATGACTAAAGAGCGTATTAATGAGCTGTCAGATATAGAGGGCATGAAAATATGGGTAGAACCACCACAGTCGTATCCGATTAGAGACCTGGGAGGCTCGCCGACCTTCATGCCACTGGAAGACCTGTACATGGCTCTGAAGCTGGGTACACTGGATGGGTGCGTATATAGTGAGCCTGAGCTTAAATATCTAAGTCTTTATGAGGTGGTAAACTATGTCTATCACCCGTCTATACAGGAAATCCTCACTGTTGACATTACGGTTAACCTTGATGCCTGGAATAGCCTGCCGCCTGACATGCAGGATGAAATTAACGCCATTATGGATGAAATCAATCCTCAGATGTGTAAAGCCATTATGGCAGAAGAAGCGGTAGGACTTGAATTCTTTAAGGAGCATGGTGGCACAGTGGTTGACTTTACCCCGGCTCAGGCAGCAGAACTGAGAAGAATTTCCCGTGGTTCCTGGGATGAGATAGCGGCTGAGAGCGAAAGGTCTGCCCAGGCTGTCGAGCTGCTGAGGAATTTCCTGAAAGCGGAAGGCATTGATTAACAGGCGTTACTAAATTAAAAAAAGGAATATCGGAAAGATGCTAGGAGTCAGGTGAAACTGAACAAGCTGCTTGACATTATAGATAAGGTTAATGAGCGCGTTGGTACGGTTATAGCCTTTGGTCTTATCGTTATGATGTTTATCATGCTTTACGAAGTGGTATTAAGATACGTATTTGACTCCCCAACAACCTGGGCCTGGGCCGTGAACGGACTGCTGTTCTCTGCCGTCCTGGTTCTTGGCGGAGGATACGTGCTTTTGCATAAGGGTCACGTCAGGCTCGATATACTATTTGAGCGTCTCAGCCCCAGAGGACGGTTAATAGCTGATATAGCTACCTTTCCGGTATTCCTTATTTTTCTTTCGGTAGTGGTATGGCAGGGAGGGAGAATGGCTTATTCAGCCCTGGTTATGGGACAGCATACCCTGGGATTTTTTCATGCTCCTATATATCCAACCAAGATAGCCTTTTGCGTAGCCGCGGCACTTTTACTCCTCCAGGGGATAGCTATTTTCACCCGTAATGTTATCGCCCTCAAGGGAAAAACGAACGGAAGGTACGATGCTTCCAATACCTAGTGCGGGCATCGCCACGGTATTACTCCTTGGTTGCGTTTTTGCCCTTTTTGCTGCCGGTCTACCTATCACCTTTTGCCTGGGTGGGACAGCTACCATTTTTGCTCTCCTTTTCTTTTCACCAGCGCAGTGGTATTCAATTGCCAGCTCCATGTATGGTGCTACCACCAATCAGATACTGATCGCTATTCCTCTATTTATATTTATGGGTAGTGTGATGGTGTACACCGGCATAGCGGAAGCCCTGTTTCAGACTCTCTATAAGTGGGCCGGTCCGGTAAGGGGTGCTCTTGCCATGGGTACCGAGCTTATCGGAGCCGCTTTTGGTGCCATGTGTGGTTCGAGTGAAGCCACCACTCTTACTATGGGTGCTATTGCCCTGCCCCAGATGTTAAAACGGGGGTATGATAAACACCTGGCAATAGGTGCTGTAACTACCGGGGGGTTGCTGGGTATCCTTGTTCCTCCGACCGTACTGGGGATTATCTATTGCGTTGTTTCTGGAGTTTCCGTAGGTTTGCTCTATTTTGGCTTGTTCTTACCTGGCTTCTTACTGGCCGCTTTGTACATGGTGTATATCGGGATAAGGTGCTACTTACAACCTCACCTGGCACCAGCAATACCTGAAGAGGAAAGAGTTACCTGGAAGGAAAAATTCGTTTCACTGAAAGGTATCATTGCTCCTGTACTGATTATGCTGGCTGTTCTTGGCGGAATTTATAGCGGTATAGTCACTCCAACTGAGGCTTCGGGGGTGGGTGCCTTCTGTATGCTTTTAGCGGCTCTGGCCAGGAGGGGGCTTACCTGGAAGACTTTCAAAGATTCGTGCATCAATACGCTTAAACTGGCATCCATGGTTATGTGGATAATTATGTCGATTACCGTGTTCTCCAATATTTATCATGCTTCAGGTGCGGCGACGCTAATAAAGGACATGGCTCTAAGCTTACCCATATCAGGGTTCGGTGTTATTGTGTTGATGGTGTTGTCGGTCTTCTTTTTAGGGATGATTATGGATGATGTAGTGGTTATGATGCTGGTTGTCCCGATATACCTGCCTATTGTTACCAGCCTGGGTTTTGACACATTGTGGTTTGGTGTTCTGTTCCTGATTTTAATAAATATTGCCTGGTTGACGCCACCCTATGGTTTCAATTTGTTTATTATGAGGGCAATTACTCCCAAGGAGATAAGCATGATGGATATATACCGCTCAGTGTTACCTTTTATTGGGATGCAGCTAGTTTGCCTGTTATTGGTCATGTTCTTCCCGCCTATAGCTCTCTGGCTGCCATCGTTAATCATAGCCCGTTGAGCAGTGAGCTTTGTGGTGGTAAAATGGGGATAGCTTGACTTATGAGGTTTGAACTTTAGCAAGGAGGTTGAAAATTTGATTATCGGTGTCCCCAGGGAGATTAAGAATAATGAATATCGGGTGGCAATGGTTCCGGCTGGAGTGAGGGCCCTGATTGAAAATGGCCATAGGGTGCTGGTAGAGAGGTCTGCCGGTGAGGGCAGCAGCATATCAGATGATGAATATCTCCAGGTTGGAGCAGAGATAAAGCAGTCTGCTAAAGATGTATTTGAAGAAGCCGAAATGATTGTGAAGGTAAAAGAGCCGCTCCCTCAGGAATATAATTTACTGCGTGAAGGGCAGATACTATTCACCTACTTACATCTTGCCTCTGCGTTGGAACTGACAAAGGCACTGCTGGCACAGAAGGTGATTGGTATCGCTTATGAGACGGTTCAGTTAGCAGATGGTTCTCTTCCACTGCTAACCCCCATGAGTGAAATCGCCGGGAAGCTATCTATTCAGGTGGGAGCTTATCATCTACAAAGGGATAATGGTGGTAGTGGAGTTTTGCTGGGGGGAGTGCCAGGAGTTAGAGCCGGTAACGTGGTTGTTATTGGAGGGGGAACCGTTGGCACCAATGCGGCCAGGATTGCACTGGGTATGGGCGCCACTGTGACTGTAATAGATATAAACGTAGATAGGTTAAGATACCTGGGTGATATTCTCGGTGGAAAACTTGTCACCCTGGCTTCAAATAAGAGCAACATTGAAGCTGCCATAGCTGATGCAGATTTGGTTGTGGGAGCTATATTGATACCAGGAGCCAGAGCAAGGAAGCTGGTGACGCGGGATATGATTGCCAAGATGAGGAAGGGTTCGGTAATAGTAGATGTGGCGATTGACCAGGGAGGGTGCTGTGAGACCTCTACACCTACGACTCACGATAGTCCGACTTTCACAATTGACGGCGTGAACCATTACTGTGTGCCTAACATGCCGGCTACTGTTTCGCGAACTTCAACCTTCGCTTTGACCAACGCAACCCTCCCCTACATTTTGAAACTGGC
>CAZCKW010000067.1:0-5915 GCA_964499375.1 uncultured Dehalococcoidales bacterium | reverse complement strand
CACATGAGTGTGGGCTAAGAAAAAATGGCGTCAACAAAAGTCTCAGCATCGAATGTAGCTATATCCTCCAGTTTTTCACCTGTTCCTATATAAACGATGGGTATGTTTAATTCATCGCAAATAGCAAACACTATTCCTCCCCTGGCAGTGCCATCCAGCTTGGCCAGGAAAATACCTGTTACGCCTACGGCCCGGGTAAAATATATGGCTTGAGTCAGGCCATTCTGTCCCGTGGTAGCGTCCATCACCAGTAACACCTGGTGAGGAGCGGAGGCGTCATGTTTGGCTGCCACGCTCTTTATCTTCTTGAGCTCTTCCATGAGGTTGAACTTGGTATGAAGACGGCCGGCGGTATCGATAATCACCGCTTGTGCCTGCCGGCTGCGTGCTGCCTGGATGGCATCGAAGGCAACCGCCCCCGGGTCGCCACCCGGCAGGTGAGCGATAACCTCGACTCCCGCTTCCTTGCCCCAGTATTTAAGCTGGTCTATAGCCGCTGCCCTGAAGGTGTCGGCTGCGGCCAGCACAACCTGCTTTCCCTGCAGGGTAAGCGCATAAGCGAGCTTGGCGATGCTGGTCGTTTTGCCGGAGCCATTAACACCAACCACAAGGATAACCCGGGTAGATTCCTGGCTAAAGTCTAACTGGCTGTCTGGATTGGGAACGCTCAGTATCTTTATCATCTCACTTTTTAACGCTGAGCGTATTTGTGAAACCTCCACCAGACGGTCTGTCTTTACCTGCTGTTTAACCCTGTCTATAAGTTTGCTGGTGGTCTCAATGCCTACATCGGCGGATATAAGCAACTCTTCCAGTTCTTCCCACGTTTCAGCGCTGAAAGAGTCCCGGTCGAAGAGGTGGGATATCCTGCCAAACCAGGCTTCCTTGCTTCTGTTGACCCCCGATTCTGTTTTTTTAAACCAGTTTAACAAGTTAGTTTCCCGAATAACCCCGTGGCATATAGTAGCACAGGCCCTGGCTGGCTTTCTCCGTTGTTACGGCCTGTTATGGTGCTGGGAGCAGGCTCTGGCGTGGCAATATCGGTGGCAGGTCATTTAGTGAGAGTGCTCCCGGTCCTTTCTTACGAACAGTAGAGGATACACTATGTCGCTGGTGCAGCAGGGAATCCAGACTGCCAGGAACAGAAACAGAAACATGAAAGGAATCAGTGGTATCCAGTCAGCTATTCCAAATGCCGTAAAGTAGAATAATGATGCCCAGGTACTCAGCAGCACGTGCCCGAAGTGTGGGAATTTGGTTATTTGCTTGTGGTAACCTGCGGCAATGCCAGCCAGCGCCAGCAGGTTTATCCACCATTTTTCAATAAAGGGCACATGGAATTCCATTGGAACATGAACTAAACTCCCCCCCAGATAAGGAATCAGGGCATCGCTTATGGTAGCTATACCTATCGAGCCTGTCCAGCCAATCAAGACAGCCACCCAGATTTTTTCCTTCCTATACCTGGTGTACATCGCTGTGGTTGTAAGTGCGCTCAACAGGACGTGAATCGGATGCAGTGTGTAGAAAAGGGTGTGAGAAATCCGGGGAGGGACGTTGCCGAAGACTATAATAACTATGATAATGATGCCCGTAACGGCTCCTAATGCGGTGAGCGGAGCGTGTTTCTTAAGTTCTTGTACTATTCGCTTGAGCATTTTGCCTTACTACTTTATAACAACTGGCGCAAAGCCCTGAGGACTCGGAAAAATGGTGCTCGGTATGGAAACCAAGGTTTTCGGCGAATGCCGTTTCCTCATGGCATAGTTCTTCATCGGCGAACTCTTGAAAGGCTCCACATCCCCGGCAGACAATAAACCGGTGACAACCCTTAATGTTGCCCAGGCTGCATTTCACGAACTCACCGCTAAATAACATCCGGTGGGCCAGGTTCAGGCGGCACAATAAATCGAGTATGCGGTAGATGGTAACGTGGTTTAGATACTTGTCTTGCTGGCGCAGTATGTCCTGTATCTCATAGGGAGAAACAGGTTTCTGTGCTTCCTCCAGGACCTTAAGCACCTGCTTCCGTGGGCGGGTTATCTTATAGCCGTTAGTTTTTAAAATTCGTAGTGAATCCAGTGGCATGGGCGATATTATATAGAGTAATGGCAGTTAAATGCAACAATGTTGCGTTTAGTTATAGAGGAATCCCTGTAGATATCAAGTAGCAAATGATACTAAAGAAGGTATAGAGCCATTAGTCCTAATTTCCACAGCAATGATATAATTATCCGCAATAAGTTTCGGTGATTATGTTTAACTGTAATTGTAAGGTAGTGTAATGGGGGTAATGTTGATAAATATAATATATCTGTATGCGTTGTTAGCTAAGCCGCATCTTGTATGACAAGAATGAGAAGAAAAGCGATATGGAAAGTATGAAGTTGTTTTTTAATCCCAGCAGTGTAGTTGTAGTAGGGGCTACAGATAAAGCTGGGTCGCCAGGCAGGACAATACTGGAGAACCTGTTGATGGCCAAGGATAAGCGCAGGACATACCCGGTAAATCCCAAAAGGGAGGAGATATTCGATATTAAATGTTATCCCAGCATAAGCTCGGTACCGGAAGTTGCCGATCTTGCCGTAATTGTTACGCCTGCCAGTGTTGTACCTGATACAGTAGAAGAAGCGGCTAAAGCTGGTATTAAGTCCATAATTATTATTTCAGCTGGTTTTAAGGAAATAGGGAAAGAGGGTAAAGCACGTGAAGATAGGATAGCAGACATAGCCCGCAAATATGGCATCAGGATAATTGGGCCTAACTGTTTTGGTTTAATTAGGCCAACTGCTGATTTAAACACAACATTTACCAAGAGGATGCCGAAACCTGGATATGTAGCCTTTTTATCACAAAGTGGTGCTTTAGGCTCTGCTGTTCTTGATTGGGCAATCAGCAGAAATGTGGGTTTCAGCGCCTTCGTTTCACTGGGATCCATGCTGGATGTGGACTTCGGAGACTTAATAGACTACTTTGGGCAGGATGCTGAAACGAGAAGCATAATTATATACCTGGAGTCAATGGGAAATGCCAGGAAGTTTATTAGCGCAGCCAGGGGATTTGCCAGAACGAAGCCCGTAATTGTAATAAAGCCGGGGAGGTTTGAGGAAAGTGCCAGGGCGGCTCAATCCCATACGGGGGCTATGGTAGGAGAGGATTTATATGTTGATGCCGTTTTCCGCAGGGCAGGTGTTGTGAGGGTGGAGGAAATCGGAGATCTGTTTAACTGTGCTTCTATATTGAGTACTACTCGCCTGCCTAAGGGCCCAAATTTAGCAATAATAACCAATGCTGGTGGACCGGCAGTGTTAGCCACGGATGCGCTGATAAGCAGGGGTGGTAAATTAGCTCAACTCAGCGAAGGGACTTTTTCCGCCCTAAATGGATTCTTGCCTGCTAGCTGGAGCAAATCCAATCCTGTTGATATCATCGGTGATGCAACCCCCCAGAGATATGAGGAAGCTGTTAAGGTCGTTGTCAAGGATCCTGCGGTTGATGGGGTCATAATAATATATTCGCCCCAGGCAACCGATCCCGCGGATATAGCAAAAATTATTATACCTTATGCCAGGAAGGGTAATAAACCGATTCTGACTGCTTTTATGGGTGAGGAACAGGTAGCCCGGGCAAGGCAAGTTTTCTACCAGAACAATATCCCCACCTATGAATTCCCTGAAGAGGCGATAAAGACATACCTGTACATGTATCAATATGCTAGTAATCTTGAGATGCTGTATGAAACTCCCGAGGAGTTACCACTGGATATGGAACCTTCCAAGAACCACCTCAAGATATCCATCCATAATGCAGCCAGGGAGAGCAGGATGCTCTTAAGTGAAGAAGAGTCAAAAAAATTCCTGGCAATATACGGGATTTCTTCCACAACTCCCAGTTTCGCCAAAAATGACAGGGATGCCATTGCAGAGGCATCAGCCATGGGGTATCCAGTAGTAATGAAGATACTTTCTCCTGATATAACCCATAAATCAGATGTCGGGGGAGTGGTGTTGAACCTATCCTCGGATGACCAGGTAACAAAGGCATTCCGTGAAATGATGACGAGTGTTAAGGAGCACAAACCTGATGCCAGGATTGAAGGGGTCAGCATACAGAAAATGGTTACCGATTATGACTATGAACTCATCATCGGTAGTAAGAAGGATCCCATTTTTGGTCCTGTCATAATGTTTGGTTTAGGGGGTACGGAGGCGGAGTTTTTTAAAGATATTGCTGTGGGATTACCTCCTCTAAATCAGGTATTAGCCAGGAGGCTAATACAACAAACCAGGATTTTTAAGGTGTTGTCCGAAGGGTTCAGGTCTAAACCGCCTGCTAACTTACGACTATTGGAAGAGACACTGGTAAGGTTTTCCAACCTGATAATCGATTTCCCGGAGATAAGCGAAATTGATATTAATCCGTTGGTCATGTGTGATAATGCTGCTATTGCTTTGGATGCCAGGATAATTCTCGACGCGGAGGCAATGCAAAAGGAGATAAGGGAATATGGTCATCTGATAATATCTCCATATCCAACCAGATATGTACAGCCCTGGAGATGCAGGGATGGCCGGTCTGTGATATTAAGGCCTATTAGACCGGAGGACGAGTTGCTTGAAAGGGAGCTCCTGGCTGGTCTGTCGGAAGAAACATCCAGATTTAGATTTTTCTACCTACTTAAAGACATAACACATGGGATGCTCACTAGATTTTGTAATATCGACTATGACCGGGAGATGGCCATTATTGCTGAATATATCACCTCTAATGGTAAGAAGAGGAGTGTAGGAGTTGGAAGGTTGATAGTTGTGCCTGGTGACGAAACGGGGGAATTTGCGGTATTAGTTGCTGATGATTTCCAGAATAATGGGCTGGGGCTGAAACTCTCTGATATGTTGATAGGCATAGCGCAGGAGAAAGGACTGCACAGTATCTATGCCCATGTATTGATGGACAATGAGAGGATGCTGGGCTTGGCCAGGAAACTTGGTTTTACTGTAGAGAGGATTTCATCCGATGAACGCCGGTTAACCCTGTCGCTATAGCGAAATAGCTAATATATATTGCCAAATTTGTGACAGACTGTCGTCACAGGCCTGTGCTCTTCTGATTATAGCTGAAATCAACCATGAAGAGGTTCGCTTTATGTTCACCTGTTTTCAGAGCGCAGCACAGCGTTGCTTTTCGCCCATGGTTACATTAGAATTGGGCAGAAGTCAGGGCACGGAAGGATAATTCTGGAGCCAAAGGAGGCGATGATGAAATATAAGGTTGTCCTGGAGCCACAAGAAGAGGGAGGCTATACAGTATATGTGCCCACACTACCTGGTTGCGTTTCTCAGGGGGAGACCACTGAGGAAGCAATGGCGAATATCAGAGAAGCCGTAGAGGTCTATCTTGAAAGTGTCAACGAGCGAGGGATACGCTTACCTCAAATTGAAGAGCGAGAGGTGTTGGTGTGAGCCGACTGCCCAGTCTTAACTGGCAGCGAGTGACCGCAGTACTGGAGAGAGCAGGGTTCATTTTTGATAGACAGAAGGGAAGCCATATGGTTTATTATCACCCGGAGACCACTCGTACGGTGGTCATTCCTAGACACCGTGAGATTAAAACGGGGACGCTCCGGGAGATTCTGAGAGAAGCCAACTTGAGCCGAGATGAGTTCCGGAAGTTGCTGGAATAGGAAAGAAGTTTAGCTTTGGAAAACCTGTTACTGGTCGTCAGGACTTCCTGAACTGCATCGTGTAGTTGAAGAAACTACCGCTTATGTTCAAAAGCACAAATCCACCCCGCCTGCAATACTTCCTGGTTGTCCTCCTTAGTGGATAGTCCGGATCTATAAGAATCTCGCTTATTGCCAGGATGCCATCTGGTTTCAATATCCTGCGTATCTCCTTGAGTGCTCTATCCTTGTC
>CAZCKW010000066.1:0-6145 GCA_964499375.1 uncultured Dehalococcoidales bacterium | reverse complement strand
GCCTTTAAATCAGTCCAGTGAGGCTGGTAAGGGGAGACATGTTACAACAGAATATTGCCAGAGCTCTGAATAGAACCTCTTGCCAGTTTAAAGGCGGAGGTTTTTTTAATGCCTGAAAAGGTCCTCGTTAGTTCACAAGAGATTAGTCGAGCTTTAGCTCGAATCGCCCATGAGGTTGTAGAGAAAAACAAGGGTGCTGAGGACATTGTACTTGTGGGTCTGTGGACCCGGGGGGTGCCTTTAGCTCGACGTTTAGCCGCTATAATTGAGAATCTCGAAAAAGTCTCTGTTCCTGTTGGTGCTTTGAATATCGACCCTTACCGCGATGATATATTCGATCTGGAATTGAATCGAGTAACCCAGAGTACTGATATTCCTGGTAACATCAACGATAAAAAGATTATCCTGGTTGACGATGTCCTCTATACCGGGAGGAGTATTCGAGCAGCAATGGATGCTCTCATGGATTTGGGTCGTCCCAGCTCTATTCAGTTGGCTGTGCTTGTCGATCGTGGTCATCGGGAACTTCCCATCAGAGCTGATTATGCGGGTAAAAATATACCGAGCGCTACAGATGAGAAGATAAAAGTCCAACTTGAGGAGACCGATGGCATAGATAGGGTGGCAATCGTAACTGCTGCCAGGGACAAAACATTTAGTAGAGTCAGAGGAGGATTACAGGAGGGCTAGCATGACACTGGAAAATAGAAGCCTGGTGACCATGGATGATTTATCCAACGGAGAAATAGGGGCGTTATTTTCCCTGGCAGACAGGATGGGGGACGCTATGGGTGAGCAGTCAGGTTTATGCCAGGGGAAAATCATGGCGAGCCTGTTCTTTGAGCCAAGCACGAGGACACGGCTGTCTTTTGAAACTGCGATGCATAGACTTGGCGGGCGTGTAATAAGTGCGGTTGATATTGGTTCAACTTCCCTGGCCAAGGGGGAAAGCATTGCTGATATGGCGAGGGTTGTTGGGAGTTATGCCGATATAATTGTTATCAGGCACCCATGGGAGGGAGCTGCCAGGGTAGTGGCTGACTATGCAGGTGTCCCTGTGGTAAATGCCGGTGATGGGGGACATGAACATCCAACCCAGACCCTGTGTGATCTTTATACCATTAAGAAGGAAAGAGGAACCATTAGCGGTTTAAAGATTGCCATGTTGGGTGATCTGAAGCATGGACGGACAGTGCATTCCCTGGCATACGCGCTTGCCAGGTTTGGCGCAACTATTCTTTTCCACCCCGCTCCAGGATTTGAAATGCCAGAGCCTGTTTTGAGGAAATTAACTGAAAGATGTACAGGTGAGCTGGTAAGATATGATGCGCAGGAATCCTTAAATAAAGAAAGGTTTCTTCCTCTGGATGCTGTATACATGACTCCCAGTAGTCCACATCAACTGGCAATGGTGCCTGATATTAGTATTCAAGTCGAGCTGGAGGCCGGCGTCGATGCCTTATATGTTACCAGGCTTCAAAAAGAGAGATGTGAGCCGGCAGAAGAAGGGCAGGGTTTGAAAACGGATTATCCTGTGGTGGATAAGGAGTTCCTCAAAGGAAAGGAGTTTGAGAAAACGATAGTTATGCATCCTTTACCTCGCGTCGATGAGCTGGCTTATGAAGTAGATGCTGACCCCAGGAGTATGTACTTCAAACAAGCTGCTCGTGGCGTACCTGTTAGAATGGCGCTGATAGCTCTGCTACTGGGAACTGAGGAAGTCTCTATTTCAGCAGGAAGTGACTCTTTTATTCGAAAGGCGGACTATGCTGCTTACAGGCGGGATTCGGGTATAAGGTGTCGTAATCCACGTTGTGTATCAAATCAGAAAACAGAAAAAAGATATATCAAGCCTGAATTTAAAATAGTAAATCTTGAGCCTTTAACGCTGAGATGTATCTATTGCGAACAGGAACTCTATCCTCAATATATTGCCAGTTCGGATTGGCATGAAGGAAAGTTAGAAAGCAAGAAATATCATGGCGCTGGTAGCCACTTAATTTGGAAGATCAAACCGGAGAATCTAATAATTTTCGATTCGGAAGATGAGGCCCAGGCCCAGGGATTCAAGCCTGGCAGCTATGCTACTGAACATCTCTAGTGGTGCTCAGGGAAACTGTCGCTGGTTAATACGAATCTGTCTTAGCGAAAAGCGGTGAAATGAATGATGACCGGTAAATCTACTTCCTTGCTTATCCGTGGTGGTCGCCTAATTGACCCCGGCCGGGGTATAGACCAGCCCGGTGATTTGCTTGTTGATAATGGCAAGATTGTGCAATCGGGTGTAGAGAAGCCTGTTGTCGTTGTGGAAGGGGCTAAAAAACCGGTAATGATCGATGCCCGTGGGCTGGTTGTCTGTCCTGGTTTTATAGACCTTCACTGTCATCTCAGGGAGCCTGGATTTGAAGACAAGGAGACTATTGCCAGCGGAACGAGAGCTGCAGCTACAGGTGGCTTCACTACTGTTTGTTGCATGGCGAACACGAATCCGCCACTGGATAGTCGGGCTGCTGTGAATTGGGTGACACAAAAGGCCAGTGAGACAGGTGTTGTTCATGTATTTCCTATAGGTTGTATTACCAAAGGAAGGAAAGGCGAGGAGGTCTGTCGGTTAGATGAGTTGCTTGCGGCCGGGGTGATTGCTTTCAGTGATGATGGTGATACTGTATCTAATTCTATGGTTATGCGTCGTGCTTTAGATTATAGCCGTGCTCTGGGCTTGCCGATTATTGACCACTGTGAAGACAAAGGATTGAGCGACGGCGGAGTCATTAATGAGGGTTGGGTATCTAAAAAGCTGGGACTAAAGGGAATTCCGGCAGCTGCCGAAGAGATAATGACGGCACGTGATTTAATTCTGGCAAAGCTAACTGGAGCCAGGATTCATATTGCTCACGTAAGCACCTGTGGTTCTGTGGAACTCATACGCCGTGCCAAGCAAGAAGGAGTCCTGGTCACTGCTGAGGTTACTCCTCATCACCTGACATTGACCGAGGACAGGATACTGCCTGAAGGACATGATTTGCCACTGACTTACAGTACTAATGCCAAGGTGAACCCACCTCTAAGAACCGAGGCCGACATAAAGTGCCTGATTAGAGGGCTTAGAGAGGGAGTGATTGATGCTATTGCTACCGACCACGCACCACATACTCTGGGGGATAAGAGTTGTGGATTGGAGCTGGCTGCTTTTGGGATTAGTGGATTTGAGACGGCCCTTGGCTGCCTTATGGACCTGGTACATAGGGGATTGATAAGTCTGACTACGTTGATTTCTAAATTTACCTGTGAACCAGCAGCGATAATAGGGAAGAAGGGTGAACTGGGTATCTTAAAGGTAGGGGCTCCGGCGAATATCACCGTATTCGATCCTGACCGGGAATGGGTAGTGGATAGTCGCAAATTTGCTTCCAGGGGTAAAAATACTCCTTTTGAGGGCTGCAAATTCAAGGGTAAAGTGATGCTGACTGTAGTTGATGGTAAGGTTGTCTATATGGATGACTCACTGCAATCTTCCTTATTAAATATTTAGGAATTGGAGTCTGATATGGAGCTGTCGATGTGTACCATTACTGATAATACGGAAGTTGTACCCGGTGTACATCTTATGTGGCTGGAAGCACCCGGTATAGCTGCCACGGCGCAGCCGGGGCAATTTATTACAGTATCATGTGAAGAACTGGTGTTACGCCGCCCTCTCAGTATACACCAGGTGGATTCAGGCCGGGTTGCCATTCTGTTTAAAGTAGTAGGTAAAGGCACACTCTGGCTATCGCAGCGACAAAGAGGCGAAGGGATAGACATTCTCGGTCCTCTGGGTAGCGGATTTAGCCTAGCAGCAGGTTCAAGGAATTTATTGTTAATAGCTGGAGGTATTGGCATTGCTCCGCTTATTTTTTGGGCACAACATGTTCTATCCCGGCATCGGGTAACCTTGATTCACGGGGCAATAACATCTGCACAGCTTTACCCTGTCTCATCGTTACCATTTGCCTGTTATCTATCTCCCTCTGGAGGAGAGGGTGAAAAGCGAAGTAGTCCACCGGCTTCCCTGCCGGGAGTTCGTTTTGTCTCCGTGACTGAGGATGGTAGCATGGGCAGAAAGGGCATGGTGACTGATGGTTTAGCCGATTTTGTTAACCGGGCTGACCAGATATATGCCTGTGGGCCGGTAGATATGTATAAGGCAATGGCGAAGCTGCCGTTGCCAACGGAGAGGAACAAACTTAAAATGAAGAAATGCCAGGTTTCTCTTGAAGTGCGGCTGGGATGTGGCATTGGAGCCTGCTATGGATGTACCATAAATACCAGAACTGGTTTAAAACAGGTATGCCGTGACGGCCCGGTATTCGAACTGGGTGATATTTTATGGGAGGAGGTGAAGCTATGATTGCTCTCTTTATTACTGCGGCAGCAATAAGGCAATCTTGTTGGAAGGAGGCAGGAATGTGACTGTAGTTACTAAGGATATAACATTCCATACCAAGGGAAATTGTGACATCGTTGATATTACCTCTCAGGTGATGCGGGAGGTGGAGGAATCGGGTGTAAAAAATGGTAACTTAACTTTGTTTGTGTCAGGTTCAACGGCAGGAATAGCAACCATAGAATACGAGCCGGGACTCCTTGTGGATTTCAAAGATATGTGGAGCAGGGTAATACCTCAGAATATTTCTTATGAGCATAATAAAGCCTGGGGGGATGGAAATGGCCATTCTCATGTACGTGCCTCTATACTGGGCGCTTCGATGACGGTTCCTTTTGTGGAAAGGAGATTGACTTTAGGTACCTGGCAGCAGATAGTTTTCGTTGATTTTGATAATCGTTCTAGAACACGGAAAATAGTGCTCCAGATTATGGGTGAATGAGGCTGCATATCTTACCCCAAATGTTTATCGGTTCTATCATGGTTCTATAATACGCAACCTGTCATCGAGTCCCAGGCTTATTTGTAGAGCTTTATCGACTTCGTCCATTTTCTCTTTGCTCAGTTCACCACACTTATCACCCAGTCGTGACTTTTCTATCGTCATTACTGTTGCCAGATTAATGTTACAATCCTTCGGTAACCCACTCTCCCGAGCCGTTACAGGCACGAGGAAGGGAAATGGCTTCTCCGGGGCAGTACTACAACTGGCAACAATTGTTGTTGGGCTAACTTCATTTCCAATATCATTTTGAATTATTAAGGCTGGTCTTGTGCCTATTATTTCAGTACCCCTACCAGGACTCCAATCTACCCAATATAATTCCCCACGCCTACACTTAATTGCCATATTATTTCCACTCAGGCAAGACCTCGTGTGCTATTTCCATAGCTTCTCTGGCAAATTGCCGGTTTCCCTCTGCCATGACTCTATAACCTTCTACCATCTCCTCACGTAAACGCTTATCTGCCAACTCCTGCAAACACGTAGAAACCACCTTGCTACGACTTACCTTCCACTCTTTTGCAATTTCATCGGTCAATGTGATTAAGTCATGAGGTATACTAATAGTTAACTTCGTCACCTTCACAGCCATAACTTTCCTCCTTACATTATGTTATGATATTTTTCTAGTAATAATATGACCTAACAAAGATTATTTGTCAACTTGCGTTGATGGGATAATCACGAAATAAATTAAAGCGCGCCTAGAGGGATTTGAACCCACGACACCCGGTTCCGAAGACCGGTGCTCTGTCCGCTGAGCTATAGGCGCATTTATAGCTGAACCTCCCCGCCATTCCTCCCCGTGACGCTCCCGTGCCGCTTAAACTTCACCCAGAAAGCGTAGACTAGACAGATGATTCCTGCTAAGCCGATACAACCTCTGACGAGGCTAAACACCGAGAGCACGGAAGCAGCTTCAACATTGGTCATTCCCCTGGTAACTGATAGCCACATGCTAATCGCTGGTGTTGGAATATCAAGAAAGGATCCCAGGAGCATCAGAGAGGCACCTATGACGAGGAAGCATTCGGCTCTACCTCCGCCGCGCTTCAGCATTATCGCTGCGAGTACAACAGCGACAATCCATCCTACCAGGCGAGGAGCCGAGGAAACAACTCCACCAATGACCGCCTGGCTATACATTTCCATTTCTGCTTAACCCTTTTTCTTGTGCTTCTTGCCTGCACGCTTTACTATTCTACCAAAATTAT
>CAZCKW010000065.1:0-6406 GCA_964499375.1 uncultured Dehalococcoidales bacterium | reverse complement strand
GCACCACGTTGTGCTGAGGCACCAGGGTTTGGCACTGCCTCAGAATCTCCACTGTCCAGGTCAACAATTACCAGGTACTTTGAAGTTCCAAACTTACGTGCTATTTCAGCTTCTAAGTTTGCACTGTCTGCTGAGATTGCAATCTTCATGGTCGCTCCTCCGGAGTGGTCGTGAAAGCTCTCATCATTGTATCAAAAACACCGTTCAGTTACAGAATTGAACTGTCCAGTTCACCAGTAGTGACTAAATAATCAATCTGGTAGCAATCCGATGGAATGTGCCCTGAGTATATCAGGGACAAAGATACACAATCTCAAGGAAATTAGGTTAAAATAATGGAAGCTAGATAGTTTAGTAGCAGTGATATGGACAGAGAGAAATTTGAGACCCTTGTAGTGGGAGCTATAGATAACCTGCCTCTTGAGTTTCACAATAAGCTTGAAAATGTTGATGTCATTGTAGAGGACTGGCCAACATCAGGTCAGCTTAAGAAAGTCAAAGTTAGCCATCCCAGCCAATTATTGGGGCTTTACGAGGGCGTGCCCCAAACCAGGCGGGGTGAAAGATACGGGATGGTCCTGCCGGATAAAATAAGTATCTTTCAGAAGCCTATAGAGGGCCTGTGTCACTCTAATGATGAGATCTGCGAGAAAATAACTGAGGTAGTGTGCCACGAGATAGCTCACCACTTTGGCACTGGTGAGAGGACTTTGCGCAGGATAGAGGATAACAGATACAGGAAAAGCAGCAGCTAGAGTGGAGAAACTATGAGGACTTACCAGAAACGTGACTACCAATGTAGCAAAGCAATCTCTTGGGAATGCTCTAACTATTACCCTGATTATAGAAGCTTTGTTGGTATTTTAGCTATTACTCTAGTTCCCTTTCCTATTTGAGAAGTGACCTCAAGTTGCCCACCTGCCAGTTTAGCTCGTTCTGCCATACCAGTAAGCCCTAGTTTGCCTTGACCTGCAAAATCACTTAGCTGCTTGGGAAGCTCAAAGCCCTTGCCGTTATCACTAATGATCACCATAACCTCTTCATGCTGATACTCGACGGTAATGTTGGCTTCAGATGCTCCAGAGTGTCTGTGAATGTTATTTAAAGCTTCTTGAGTGATACGGAACAAGATTAGATTTGTTTCTGGAGGTAGTGATGGAATGATATCTGTTTTAACCCGAACTTGAATTCCAGTAACACTAGTTAATTCCTGAGCTAGCCATTTCACAGCCGGTAACAAACCCAGGTCATCCAGAATACGCGGCCTTAAAGCTTGAGCATAGCGCCTGATGCCCTCATAACTTTGTTGTGACAGTTGGTATAATTCCTCAAAGGCATCTCTTAGCTCCCGAGGTAAATAGTTGCCAGCTTTTGAGGCAAGGTTATCTATACTATGCGTTAAAAGTAATATTTGCTGAGAGGTATCATCATGGAGTTCACTTGCAAGACGCTTGCGCTCCTCTTCCTGAGCTTTAAGACATTCCCTAAGGTAAAATTGTAGATTATCCTGCAATTTCCTCTCCTTGGTTATATCACGAGCCATATTCTGAAAAGCTTGAGGTTGGCCCTGGCTCACTATAAGGCGAGTAGCTAATTGTGCAATCGCTTCAGAGCCATCCCTCCTTTTCAGTTGCTGCTCATAGCGTTGGTCCATACTTTCGCCTTTCAGTAACCTGGCTTTTACCTGTCTAGCTAAAGCCAGCGCCTCTGGAGTAAGGAGTTGTGAGACATTCTTGCCGATCAATTCTCGAGCAGGATAGCCGGTGAGTTTTTCACAAGCTTTGTTGACTAAAGTAATATTGCCCTCCATGTCGTGAATCCAAATAGCATCAGTGGCGTTACTGAATAGCTCTTCATAGTTTTGCCGTGACAATTCCAGCTCCTCCATGGTTTTTCCCAGTATTCCCAGTCGTTGTTTGCTTTCTTGGCGGCTTTGTATGAACATGATAGCCAAAGCACCGGTGACGAGGGTGGCGATACTTTCTAGCATAGCATCTCTGAAATAGCTGGAAACAAAGATTGAGCGAAGTAGCATACTCACACCGCTTGATAGCAATAGCACCCAACCACCGATTATCCCCAGTGCCCACCCAGAATACAACACCAACAACAGATAAAGAAGGCGCTCCAGACTGTGTCGTGAAAGCCCCAGTGATATGGGCAATGAAACATGGCACAGTATAGGTGTTTTAGATAGCAACTCCGTATAATGAGACAGGGTTAAGGCGACAAAGAGGATAATTATGATCCAAAGATGTGGGTTTTTTAATCCTGGAATTTGTCTTCCGTATCTTCTAACGTAACTAATTCCCACTTTAGTCCTTTGACTATTGCCTCGCTACGTGAGGCAACATTCAATTTGTTGAAAATATTGGTCAGGTGAGCTTTAACGGTACGCTCACTGAGAAACAGTTTTCCCGCTATCTCTTTATTGCTCCTCCCCAAGGCTACTAACTTCAGTATCTGTAATTCTCTTTCTCTGAATAGTTCTGTGTGTTTATGCTCTTCAACCGGCGCTGTCATAGCTCGCTTTAGTAACTTGGCAATGATGTTGGGATGAAGCACCGATTCTCCCGATCGTATAGCCCGAATAGCCTCAACTAAATCGCGCCCTCTGGCGCTTTTCAACAGATAGCCGGCTGCTCCGGCGTCAAGCAATCCCAATACGTACTCCTCATCATCGTAAGCGGTGAGAATCAGAATTGCTATGTTGGGAGCAATCTCTTTGATTTTTTTAGTGGCTTCAATTCCGTTAAGTTTGGGCATGACGATATCCATCACCACCACATCAGGTTTTAGCTCTGATGCAAGCCTTACTGCTTCCTCACCATCACCGGCTTCAGCAATAACATCCACATCCTTTTCCCTTTCCAGCGCGTGACGCAGAGCCTCACGCAATAACGGATGGTCATCGGCAATCAGGATCGTTAATTTATCTTTCACGCTCAATCTCTCAAATTGTTAAACAATTATAGGGCATACTTGCCCCTTAGGACAAGACAGTTAGCCCTTTGGACGCCACCAAAGGGTATTACAAATTACGACTTATGGACGATGACAGGCGGTCAAGCGATTGCTAAGCTTACTACAGAGTAACAGAAAGGGAGCGATAAGAATGTCCAAAGTAATTGGTATAACGGAAGAAAAAGTTAGTGGAGAGGCCCAGAAAGGCATGATTTCCATGATGGAGGAGAAGCGTGTATTTCCTCCTCCAGAAGGTATGAGTGAGAAGGCTTATATAGGAAGCCTTGAGGAATACCAGAAGATTTATAAGGAGTCTATTGAGGATCCGGAGAAATTCTGGGGAGAGCTCGCTGAGCAGCTTGATTGGTACAAGAAATGGGATAAGGTTCTGGTGGAAGATTTTGCCAATGCCAAACACGAATGGTTCGTAGGAGGCAAACTTAATGTTTGTTATAACTGTATTGATCGCCATTTGAAGACCTGGCGTAAGAACAAGGCTGCTATCATTTGGGAAGGGGAGCCTGAGGGTGAGAGTAAAACTTATACTTATCAAGAGCTTTATTATGAAGTCTGCAGGTTTGCCAATGTGCTGAAGAAGTTTGGCATTAAGAAGGGCGACCGTGTTGCAATTTATTTACCTATGATTCCTGAGTTGCCGATCGCCATGCTTGCCTGTGCCAGGATAGGAGCAATGCATAGCGTCGTTTTTGGCGGCTTCAGCGCCGAGTCCCTTAAGAGCAGGATTCTGGATTGTGATGCCAGGATTATTGTTTGCTGTGACGGCTATTATCGTAATGGCAAGGTGATAAACAGCAAGGCTAACACTGATGCTGCCATGGCGCAGTGCCCTATGAAGCATACCATTGTAGTGAAAAGGATGGGCAATGAAGTTAATATGAAGGCAGGGTATGATACATGGTGGCATGAGGAAATGCTGGCAGACGATATTAAGCCGGTATGTGAGCCTGAGGTTATGGATGCTCAGGATCCGCTATTTATCCTCTACACCAGTGGCAGTACCGGAAAACCCAAAGGGGTATTACACACACAGGCTGGTTACCTGCTTTACTGTTTACAGACCTTTAAGTGGACATTTGATTACAGAGAAGAGGATGTATTCTGGTGCACGGCAGACATCGGCTGGGTAACAGGACATAGCTACTGCGTTTATGGACCTTTGGCCTTTGGCGCTACGAGCCTATTCTTTGAGGGTGTGCCCAGTTTTCCTCACCCCGACAGGTTCTGGGAAATTATAGAGAAATACAGGGTGAATATCTTCTATACTGCCCCTACTGCCCTACGGTCGTTGATGAAAGAGGGAGATGAGTGGCCTGCGGAGAGAGACTTGTCTTCGCTACGCATACTGGGCACTGTTGGCGAGCCTATAAACCCGGAAGCATGGATGTGGTATTACAACGTAATAGGAAAAGGGAAATGCCCTATTGTGGATACCTGGTGGCAGACGGAAACTGGTGGCATTCTGATTACTCCACTGCCCGGTGCTGTAGCAGCCAAGCCTGGCTCAGCCACATTGCCCTTCCCTGGTGTAGAACCAGAGATCTTGAGAGAAGATGGCACTCCTGCTGGTGTTAATGAAGGGGGCTATCTGGTTATAAAGAAACCCTGGCCGGGGCTGATGCGCCAGGTCTATGGAGAACCTGAAAGATTCAAGAAAACATATTTTGTCCGGTTTCCTGGAGTATATACCACCGGCGATGGTGCCCGAAAGGATGAGGATGGCTATTACTGGTTAATGGGGAGGATAGACGATGTCATCAATGTTTCGGGTCACCGTGTTGGCACTGCCGAGGTAGAGAGTGCGTTGGTATCTCATCCCAAGGTTGCAGAGGCAGCAGTGGTAGGTTTTCCTCACGAACTGAAAGGGCAAGGTATATATGCTTTTGTAACTCTAAAAACAGGCGAGGAGAGAACAGAGGAACTCAAGAAGGAACTTGTGAAGCATGTCAGAAAGGAAATTGGACCTACCTGTACGCCGGATAAGATTCAGTTCGCTGATAGCTTGCCCAAGACTAGAAGCAGCAAGATTATGAGGAGGGTATTGGTAAAAATCGCTTCCGGCGATGGGCACAATTTGGGTGATGTCACTACTTTGGCTGATCCCAGTGTGATAGATGAGCTGGTGAAGGGAAGGGTGTAGTGTCCCAACGTTTGGAGATGAATAAGAATAATGGCGCCAGGTAACTGGAACGGCAATAAAGACAGGAGGTGAGTTCAAATGAAGGCATGGACAATAGCTGAAATGGTGCTGGGAGTGCTAGCAATTGGGGCGTTTGGAATGGTTACTTTTAGTGTGTCACCAATATGGGAAACCTTGCTGGGCGTTTTAATTGCAGCAGCTGTGGTTGTTGGAGTTATTGGGCCAATTGTACTAAAAAATAGGAATGCAGATTGGCACTGTTAAAGTATAGAGCGCCTTAGCATCTAATAGACAGGTTGGTTGGGCAGCGGTAGACAATGCCAAGAATAAGAGGGCGGAGCAAAAAGACAGGGTGATAGAAGTGATTAAGATCATTGAAGTAACTAAAGAAAAGCCTGACGGAGAAGTGATATCTGAGAGGATGGAATTATTCGATGTTCTGCAGAGGGCTGCTAATGAATCAGAATCCCTGGACCGGTTAGGACAAAATCCTCGTGAAGTTCCTAGACAGTATTACACCTTAACTATCGAGGAGAGAGCTGCCCTGACTAGCTGTGATATCAGTAAAATAGAGGCTTGGGTACATAAGCTGGACGAAGAGCTAGCTATTTGGCTGTGGTGTCGGCTGGCTCAGGAAGAGTGGGGGTAGCAGGAAGCTGGCACTATAGTGCAAAATCCGATTGGCGTCTGACAATATCCCTGTTAGCTTTCATCTTTTTTACATGAGGAAGGCAACAGCAATCATCGACAGCCCCGTAACTGCAGATATCTTTTTGAACACCTCCCAGTATCGTTTCTCAAGTTAACTTATCATCTATCATCAAGCCAATGTCCCCCCATTTTTATCAGGTTAATCTACCACCCCGGGTGCACTATTGAGTTGAGTATTACACAGTTACCATCTCCTTTTCAATAGTCTAACCATGACGAAATATTGACCACCGTTTCATCTCTGCCTCGCCAACTGAACAAAACGCCAGTTTGTGCATATTAGGATTTGCGAGCTACATTAATATAAAATAGGAATGGAGAAGCAGTCAGGAAGCTGGAGACACTCTTTATTTAAATGAGGATAGATGCACGCACCACCATTGCTCTAGGAATAGCAATATTGTTGTGGGCTTCCTCATTTGTTGTTATTAGAGCCATTCTTCCGGTCTTCACGCCAGGTCATATTGCTTTAGTTCGTTTTCTTATTGCCTCTATTCTGCTGGTTATACCCGCTGTGCTAACCCATATTAAGTTGCCAGCATTGAAGGATATCCCGGTAATCTTTTTGCTGGG
>CAZCKW010000064.1:0-6486 GCA_964499375.1 uncultured Dehalococcoidales bacterium | reverse complement strand
CTATGGTAAAAGGTTTTATAAACTTAAACCGCTTCAAGTATGGCAAAGCAATAAAGCAAAACAGCAAACAAAAAACTAGCTTTCAGAATAGTAAAAAAGCCAGAGCAAAGAGAAAGCAATAATAATCAGCACTGGCACCAGCGGTAAAGCCAGCGAAGATACCCAAAACAAAGCACCGGGCAAAGGTTAAAAACTTAAAAACCGCCAGCCCATCCATCCCACTAAGCTATAGCTAGGCTGAGCGATCTTTCCAAGCAGAAAAAAATGGCAGGCCTTATTCACATAACCTGCTAGCCCGTCTTCTGCTCAAACTCACCCTTCCCCATGGCCACAAAGATAATTGCCAGTACCCCTAAAATCCCCCAGGGACCGATAACAGCACAAATGGCACCTGCCAGCGCCAGCCCCCAAATTCTCCTTTTCAGCGCATAGACACCGCCCACTATGGCAACTATCCCGATTATTATCAAAGGTATGCCAATAGCAGCCATAATTCCCCCCATCCCTGGAACTGACGCCAACGCCCCACCAGCCCACCACTGGGGCGCTAATGCCCCAACAGCTCCCCCGATTACTGTAACCACCAGCCCACCGATTACCTGAATCACCCCTGCAATGATACTCAAAATACCCGCGGTTGTCGGCTTCCATGTTTTAGTCATTTCCTGCTCCTCCTTCTACATTACCAGTTTTAGGCAGATTGTCTGTCCCTTGAATATACCAGTTTTCATTTAAAAATACCAATAACCGCTGCATTTGTCAAATAAGAGTATTAGCTCAGCACCTTGACCATGTAAGCACCTTCCAGATGATAGCCAAAGGCGCGGTAATAATCCCTGGCTCCAACACCACTCAAGATAGCCATTCTACACCTATGAAATTCCCCTCCAGCAAGTCTCTCAGCCTCCTGGAGCAGCTTTCCCCCCAGACCTTTATGCTGGGCGGCCTGGTCCCGTTCCTCCCCCAGAGGAACTTCGGGACCAAAGACATGCAACTCCCTGATTAGAGCCGTATCATTATTGATTCTCATCCTCAACAAGCCAAATAGAGTCTCATTCTCATCTTCATATGAAAGAAAGATTTCTCTCCCCCCCCAGGTTTCGTAATCCAGCCTGGTCAAATTAGGCTCACCGACTACCCAGCCATCCCTTAATCTATGTCCATATTCTCTACAGCGAATACATCTACACCGAATGCCCAACTCACTCATCCGCTTTCTGACACTACTCCTCAGAGCCAGGTCTTTACAGCCAGCAACAATGAATTTGATGGGGATATCACGCATTAGCCTGGGAATCCTGACATATTTGGGTACTAATGCCTTGATATTCACCAGCAAATCTATCATTTCCTCATCCCCATAAGGCTGGTAGCGATTATCACGATACCAGTTTTCCAGCTCACTGCCGGCAACCACCAGCGTAGGATAGAGCTTTAGCCCATCTGGGCGGAAGTATAAATCATCAAACAGTCTCCTCGACATCTCCAGATCGTGCTCAGGCGTCGAACCAGGTAAACCTGGCATCCAGTGATAGTAAACCTTAAAGCCATAGTCCCTCAGCAACCTGGTAGCAGCTATAATTTCGGCTACCCCATGCCCTCTCTTTGTCAGGCGATGAATATCATCATCCAGGGTCTGCACTCCCAGTTCCACCCTGGTAGCACCAAAATCAAGCATGCGCTTAATTTCCTCCTCACCACCCCAATCAGGCCTGGTCTCGATGCACAGCCCTACACAGCGATGCTCAGCAGTCTCATTCAGTTCCTTGGCCTCCTCCAGATTAACGGAGGTGCTGCCATTAAGCCCATCATAGCAATCTTTGATAAACTGATACTGATACTCAGGAAGGTAAGCCAGAAAGGTGCCTCCCATAATGATAAGCTCCACTTTATCCTCCGTATGCCCCATGTCAGCCAGTGTCTTGAGTCTAAATTCTACCTGCCTTCTGGGCTCGAAGTCGCACTTAATAGCACGCAGAACTGCCGGAGATTCTACGGTATAGCTCTTTGGTGCCCCTGGAGAACCAGGACAATAGACACATTCGCCGGGGCAAGGAAACGGCTTTGCCATAACCGCCACCGGCGTTACCCCTGAAATAGTCCGTGTTACTTTCTTGATTCTGGACTCATAATGCATCTGTTCTGCTCAACAATCGCAATCCAGCTTAACAATTCCCCTTGCAGAGCTAAAGGCTCGCAGTTATAACATTTAGAGCTGGATGGCCTAAAGGTCGCTCCCTACGTTCACTATATGATAAAGTTTATCAGAGCCCATTATATGGCCACAAATAAAGAAGTATTCGACCAAATAGCCGAAAGCTGGTATCGAGTAAGGCATTGGCCTTTGCTGAGGAAGGAGCTAGAGGAGCTAGCTCGAAGATGGCAAAGCGGGCAGCTTGTTAATATCGGCTGCGCTCACGGTCCAGATTTCCTGCCCTTTACACAAAATTTTGAACTCTGGGGAGTAGATTTCTCCGTGCCTATGCTGGAGCAAGCAAAGGGGTACTCAGCTAAATTCAACTATTATGTCAACCTGATAACCGCTGATATGCGGTCACTGCCCTTCAGCAACGACACATTTGACTGGGCAATATCAGTAGCTGCCTATCACCACATCAAGGGTAAAAATGACAGGGAAAAGGCGTTCCATGAACTCAGACGGGTACTAAAACCAGGGGGGGAGGCTTTTCTAACCGTGTGGAACCGAGGACAACCACGATTCTGGTTAAAATCTCCAGAGCAAGATATTCCCTGGAGGCTCAGAGGTAAAACGGTTTATCGCTATTATCACCTCTTCTCCTATGGCGAGCTTAAAAGATTGCTTACCAGGGTTGGCTTGGAAATCATCACCATGTCCCCTGAGAAATCCTACCGTCACCCCATCAAGAATTTCTCCCGCAATATATGCGTTCTGGTAAGAAAGTAACATTCAAATATCTTTATAAAGTAATTATAAAGAATAGCAGGTAGAAAGTTTCACAATATACTACAGGAACACTTCAAATTGTCAGGTTATACCACAAATCTGGCTAGTCACCGGTTAAATCCTTCCCTACCACCACTTCATGAGGAAAACCAGCTTTAACAATACCAATGAAAACCTCCACCAGCATGGGGTCAAATTGTTTGCCAGCACCCTTTCTAAGCTCTTCCATAACCTTGTCATCACTGCAGACGTCACGGTAAGGACGAACAGAAGTCATGGCGGCATAGGCATCTGCTATAGCGAGAACACGAGCATTCAGGGGGATAGCCTCTCCCTGAAGCCCTTCAGGGTAGCCTTTACCGTCCCATCTTTCATGATGGTACAAAATACCACTTACGCAAGGAACCAGGCTGGGCACATTCCCAACGATATTGGCTCCCAGCCTAGGGTGAGAATTAATTGCTGCCCTCTCATCAGCGCTAAGCTTACTTTTTTTATTAAGTATCTCATCAGGAATGCCAATCTTACCAATATCATGAAGCAAAGCAGCGGTGCTCACTTTGGATACCTCATCCGGCGAAAGACCAATGGCTTCAGCTAAAGCAACAGCGTAGGTATTAACTTTACGCGAGTGGCCATAGGTATAGTGGTCTTTAGCATCCACGGTCGAGGCTAAAGCATAAACAGTGCTCAAGCTGCCACCCCTGGAATAAGTCCCTGCTTCATTTGTGGTCTCAGCCAAAGCCGCAGAGGAAAGGCAGATTCGATTGCCGCCAGTGCGCTTGGCATAATAAAGAGCAGTATCGGCTGCGTTAACCAGCTCACCAGTCATCACCCCGTCAGAAGGATAGCTAACCAAACCCCCGCTACAGGTCACCGTAATTTGCATTGCCTCCATTTCAGCAGCAACCCGTTCTCGAATTCGCTCTGCCACTACATAAGAATCCTCAGAAGATGTCTGAGGTAAAATTACGATAAACTCATCACCGCCATAACGAAAAGCCTGATCTGAACTCCTGACAGAACTGGTGACGATTTCACCTATTCGGTGCAGAAGTTCATCACCAGAGGGATGTCCATACATATCGTTATAGGTCTTAAAAGAATCAAGGTCAAGCATAAGCAAGGAGAACGCGTCACCATAACGCGAATGCCGCGCTATTTCTTCTTTAAGCCGCTCTTCAAAATGTCGCCGGCTGAATAGCCCGGTGAGTTCATCAATTCGAGCTCTCTGCTCAGCTTGAGCATAAAGAATGCAGTTCTCAATGGGCACGGCAATCTGCAAAGCTACATTCTCCAGAAGCTGTACTTGTTTGGGGCTGTAGGCGTCAGGACGCCGGCTGGCCACAATCAAGCTGCCAATGGCTCTACCCTTGCTGATTAATGGCAGATAAGCAATAGAACTAATTCCCTGTTTCAAATGATGCTCTCCAGTCCAGAATCTCCGGTGCCGTGACACATCAGTTTCATATAATGCTCTTTTCTCTGTTATTACCCACTCGGTAGCTGTACCCCGCAGTGATATCCTATCCTCTGCTTCCCACGCTGAACCTACAGTGCTGGATAGAGCCAGGAAGCGAAGCTTGTCTCCCTCAACCAGAGCAATCGATGCCCAGTCAACGTCAATTACTTCCTTTAACTCCCGGGAGAAACCTTCAAACATATCCTGCACGTTCACGCTTGAAGTTACCAGCATGGTCAAACGGTTGAGCAGTGTCAATTCATTGCTCTGCTCTTTTACCTGCTCATGCAGATATTCCTTTTCCATGCTTACCGCTACGCGGCTGGCAACAGACTCCATTAAATCAACATCTTCAACCGAGTAAATTTTCCCATTTCGCTTGCTGCCTATCGCCATAGTACCAATAAGCCTATCGCCATGCATCAAAGGAACGAATATCTCCACCTGCGATGATTGAACATCCTCTTTTTCCTCTCTCCACAAACCTTGAAATTCGGGAAGGGTATCCAAATCCTTCCTGAGCAATATCCGCCCCTTTCCCTCCAACCAGGACACAACAGGACTATCGCGCCTTAATTTCAATACTGCCATAGGATTATCTTCTACAGGGGGATAAGCAAACCTACCAGCAAAATCTCCACCAGCAACAAGGGGTAAAAGTAAACAGACCCTCTCAGAGTCAACGGATTGAGAAAGTAAGGATACAAGCTGTTTACCAAACTGTTCCAGTGTGGGGACATCGTATATTTGAGTGACAAAGTCGAACAACCCCCTCCGCTGATGGTACCTCTCCCCACCAAAAACCTGCTCTACTCTCTCCTGCCATGCACCGCGCACCAGGTTAAATAACAGAAGGATAACCGGTATTCCTATAGCGAGGACTGCTGTTAAAGTGCTACGGTCAAGCTCAAAGCCAAGTACCAAGTGAGCCAGAAAAATAACCAGCATTATAATAGCAACCCCGGCAGCATAAAGACCCATGTACGTTACCACCCGACGCAGAACAACATTGACATCCAACAGGCGATGCCTTACAACGGCATAGGCCAGGATGCCGGCATTAAGCAGGTTGCCGATATGGGCTAGGGGATATTCCCCTCCAGAGGGTGCGATAGAACTAAGGATAAAAACAGTAAAAATAGCAATGGCAATAAATAAATAAGTGAACTGATTACGCTCCACCGGGTCAGCTAAAACCCTATACCTTCGAACCAGACAATATATACTCCTGGCACCCAGAGTTAAGAGGAAAATGAAACCCACAGCAATGATCCAGTTACCATAATCAACATTGATTCCACTAGGAGTAATTTCAACACCTCGTGGAATATATCCCAGCACTGCTAGGGCGATGGTGCTTAACAGGAAAATATAAGGCAATGGTATTTTCTCCGCTCGCTGCCTGTAGAAAGAAGAGACAAGGTAATACCATTGAGTTAACACCCACATCATAATGCAGATACCAGCTTTAGCCAGAAAGAGTTTATGTGGCATGAAGAAATCGCTGCGGAAGAAAATATCAGTAAAGCTCCAGAGGAAAGCAGCAATCAGGAATAGGAAGAAATACTTTTGTTTTCTATCCCAGGGGCGGGCACCAAGCAAAATTACTAATAGCGGGATATAAACAATGGTAGCGATTAAGGGAATAAAAGCATGAGTATCCATTGTATAATGCAATTATCAACATAAATATGGAAACTGTCAAGAGAGGGCAGGACTTGCCCCTTGAAATAACAGTTAGCACAGGGTTCAGATTTTCAATCTAAAGGTAAATGGCAGGGCGAGGCCGAGGCCTCGCCCTGCATTACCCTACAGCTATGTTCGATTCACCGAGCAGCCACACGCTCAGCTTCAGTCACCGGCACAGCTTCCACCTCAACCCCGGGAACCCTTAGCAGGGAAAGAACCCTGTCGGACGGATTGATATGCGGGGGCTTCAGGTGCCCCAACACCGCCCCTTCAGCCTGCCGTTGACTAATAAAGCTGGAAAATGCACCTTGGGGAAGCAATGTCACCTTCACTGGTTTTAGACCAAGGAACCTCATCGCGTCGCCGTAGGCAAATTTGTGAAGGTTGAAGTGATAAACACTATCTAATT
>CAZCKW010000063.1:5420-6515 GCA_964499375.1 uncultured Dehalococcoidales bacterium | reverse complement strand
ACATGGATTTAGTGGTGGGTAAAGAGGTCTTTTTAATATTAAAGCTGAAAAGAATCAGAGTCTATGAAAACAAGAATGGCAGGTGAAATAAGTTGTATGACGTGATTAAAAAAGAATTTACCAGGACTATAAATCAAAACGGGCTCGAGGCGGAGGAGATAGTGATTAAAACCATCGCACTCTCCCCAGAAGAAGCCATTGGCGACCCCGAGGATAGAGATTACCCACTGATAATCGGCAGGGAGCGCTTGATGCAGGCGGAGTTTAAAGGTTCTCTGGGGCAAGCTTTTACCGACATGTATGGCAATTTCAACGGCAGATTAAATGATATCGTGGAAATGGATTTAAAGAATAACTTCCGCAGAGCCATATTTATCTCCAGCCTTAATGCGGTGATGAGGTATTTAAAGCTAGTGGATAAAACAATACACTGCAGAAATAATGAGCCACGAGAATGCAGCCGGGAACTGGTAAAATATATAGAGAGGAATTACGGCCAACCGAAAATAGCCTTCATCGGTTTTCAACCCAGGATGGTTGAAGCATTATCTGCAAATTTCGAGTTGAGAGTAACTGACATGGACGCCGACAATATTGGCACGGTAAAGTTTGGGGTAAAGGTAGACAGCCCGGAGAAGACACAAGAGAATTTAAAATGGTGTGATATGGTCCTGGCAACCGGCACCACTGTAGTCAACGGTACCTTCAACCAGTTCCGGTTATCCAGGCCAGTCGTATTTTACGGTATCACTATATCCGGTGTGGCTAAATTGTTAGGCTTAAACCATTTCTGTTATTGTGGGCATTAAGAATTGGAGATGATATGAAAATTATTGATGACCTGATTTCCAGCCTGAAAGAAGACAGCGTAGTGAGTGAAGTCTATTCTTGCGCTCACTTTACTGCGGTAATAAGTAAGAATTGTGGGCTGTCTTCCACATTTAAGGACGAGCCCCCCCATCACACGGTGGTGAGGGACGTCGGGAGACTGAGAGGGAAGTCAGCTCTGAAACTGGCACAATATGCTAAATCGGATAACCTCCTCGAAGCCTCTATCGGGATGGCAACCATTAATTCTCTTATAGATATTGAGGA
>CAZCKW010000063.1:2881-5320 GCA_964499375.1 uncultured Dehalococcoidales bacterium | reverse complement strand
ATAAATCACACCCTGGAAAAGCTGCTGGAATTGAGCAAGCACAGCTTTGTTGTCATGATAGGACCCACTACCCCTTTATCGCCTGTTTTATTTGACTATGGATTGGATGTCATCGCCGGGGTAAACGTAGTGGAACCAGAGAAAACAATTTGTTCCATCAGCGAGGGTGCTACTTTTCGGCAGGTAGAAGGAGTAAAGCATATAACTATGGCCAGGGCTTACGCCGAGCAAAGTGGAGGAGTCAGATGAACGAGCTTTTCGATTCCTTCGGACGCCGTATAAATTACCTCAGAATCTCAGTCACCGATCGCTGTAATTTGCGGTGCATTTACTGTATGCCTCCTGAGGGTGTCCCATCGATACCTCACAGTAAAATCCTCTCCTACGAGGAAATCAATACTATCGTACAGGCAGCAGCGGAAATGGGAATCAACAAGATAAGGCTCACCGGCGGTGAGCCTCTGGTTAGACCAGATTTACCCCGGCTCATTGAGATGCTCTCCCGGGTAAAGGGAATCAATGAAATAGCTATGACCACCAATGGGACTCTTCTTAAAGAATATGCTATTGAACTCAAGCGAGCAGGGCTAACAAGAACTAATATAAGTCTGGATACGCTCAAAGCTGACAGATTTCAGCAAATAACCCGTCTCGGAGAACTGAAAGATGTTTTAGCAGGCATTGAAGCGGCGTATGCGGCTAACCTCGAGCCGGTCAAGATAAATATGGTAGTCATGCGGGGCATAAACGATGATGAAGTAGTGGATTTTGCCAGATTGACCTATGAGAAAGGATGGCACATTCGCTTCATCGAGATTATGCCCTTTTCCAGCGTCGCAGAATTTGTACCAGCAAGTGAGATACGCCAGCGTATCGCATCGCTTGGCATACTTGAGCCATGCTCACCTATCACCGGCAATGGTCCTACTAAATACTACCACCTGCGCGGGGCTATAGGCACCGTAGGATTTATTAGCCCCCTCAGCGAGCCTTTCTGTTCCTCTTGCAATCGCCTGCGACTTACTTCAAATGGGCGACTGTGCCCCTGTCTTTTATCAGATAGCGGTATTGACCTGGAAGGTCCGCTGCGTAATAATGCCTCGGCGCAGGAGTTAAAGCGCCTGATATTAAAAGCGGTCGTTTCCAAACCGAAACAGCATCATCTCGCAGATGAAATCATGCCAACAAATCAACATATGTCACAAATTGGAGGCTAGAAATGTCGGAATCAATTGAGCGTATTCGAATGATAGACGTGACCCGGAAAGCAGAAACAGAACGCCAGGCAGTAGCAAAAGCCAAACTGAAGGTACAGCCTGCCACACTGGAGCTTATCCGCCGGGGCGGGTTGGTAAAAGGAGATGTCCTGACGGTGGCACAAACAGCCGGAATTTTGGCAGCGAAAGATACCCCCCACCTCATACCATTATGTCACCCACTACTGCTTACCAATGTTTCAATTGAATTTAACCTTCCAGAGAGTGCTGATTATATTGAAATCACCGCCAGCGCTAAAGGAGTTGGCAAAACAGGATTTGAAATGGAGGCGCTTGTCGCCGCCAGTGTATCGGCTCTAAACATCTATGACATGTGCAAGGGTATAGATAAAGGTATGACCATTGAGGAAATCTACCTGGTAAGGAAGAGCGGCGGTAAGAGCGGAACTTATGTCGCCAGTGACCATAAGGAAAAATTAAGGGATAAGGGCAAGATAGCTGCAGTTTGTTCGAGTGAGGAAAGAGGAGGTCCCAAGAAGCCCGTCAGTGAAGGTCTTCTCAAAGAGGACTTTGGACTTGTCGGTGATGCTCATGCCGGTAGCATTCGCCAGGTGAGCTTACTGGCAATGGAAAGCATCAATAAAATGCTGTCAGCGCTGGAAAGCATTAACCCTGACAGAATGCATACTCAGGGCATAAAGATAAATCCGGGAGATTCTGCTGAGAATCTGGTTACCGAAGGAGTAGACCTAATCTCTTTATCCCTTGGCGCACGTATATGCATAGGAGAGGAAGTTATTCTCGAGGTTACCCAAATCGGAAAGGCATTTCACCGCCCGGGATTCTTTCTCCTGCCCCTGGAGGGAGTTTTCGCACGTGTGGTTCACGGGGGAGTAGTAAGGCCGGGTGACAGCCTAATCATCAAGGGTAGTCACTGATACCTTATGCCAAAATCAGTGAACCGCCCTGAATAACCTGACCAGTCCACCTCTACCCTGTCGACTCGAGCACTTGATGGACCTATTTTGAGGTATTCCACCAGTCTCTCCAGTTGTTGCTTATCCCCCTCAGCCTGAATCTCTACAGCATTGCCGCTGATAAGGTTACGAGCATAGCCCTTCAGCCCCAGGTTTCTGGCCACGTTCTGGGCGAAAGAGCGAAAAAGTACACCCTGGACACGTCCATAGACTGTTGCCGAGATATGAGCCATTTCTGCCATTTT
>CAZCKW010000063.1:0-2781 GCA_964499375.1 uncultured Dehalococcoidales bacterium | reverse complement strand
GCTTCCTCTTTTTCCTGACTACCTCTACCCCTGCCTGCGGCACGAATTCAGCGGCTATCTTTGTCTTCTTAGCCCCCTTCTTGGGTTTCTTGGTCTCTCTCCCGCTATAATCTCTTTGTCCCATATCTACACCTCCTGTTCCTCACCTGCTAAAAGAGGAAATAGGTGAGTAATATTTTTATTTACCCCATTAACCTTTCCCATGCCAGGTGTGCTGCCTCCATTTCAGCAGCTTTCTTGTTCTTCCCTATACCCCTGCCCGCCACCTCACCCTGTACAAGCACTTCCACTGTGAATTGTTTGTCATGGTCAGGGCCAGCCGATTCTACCAGAAGGTAAACTGGCGCTGAATGTTTTTCTCCCTGGACAAGTTCTTGCAATAATGCCTTATAATTTGAGCTTATCTCACCTCGTTTTACTTTCTCCAGAAACGGCCTGAGTTGTCTGAGAATATATTCTCTAACTTCGGGTAGCCCCTGGTCAAGGTAGATAGCTCCAATCAGAGCTTCAATGGCATCTGCCAGGTTGCTCTGCTTTCTTCTACCACCGCTTGCCTCTTCGCCCTGGCCCAATATAAGGCAATCACCCAGTTTGAGTGAAGAAGCTGCCTTAGCCAGAGTTTGCCGGCAAACCAGATAAGCGCGAATCCTGGTTAACTCCCCTTCCGGCAGGTCGGGAAACTCTATATATAATTGCTCCGCTACCGTGAAGCCGAGAACAGCATCACCCAGGAACTCCAGTCGCTCATTACTGGGCAGAGCAAAGTCGGGATTTTCATTAAGATAGGAGCTATGCACAAAGGCCTGCTCTAAAATTAACTCATCGTTAAAGCGTACCCCTAAAGCTCTCTGGCATCTGTCCCAATCAATCATTTCGGAATCTCCATTCTAAGTATAACAACGGAGACATAGCTGGCTCAACCTGTAACGATGAAAATACATGTATTTCTACCTCCCACCATCGCACTATTAGACACTGAGCATATTATAGAGTAAAGAGTAAGATTGTTTTATCATAGAATTGCCCCAGAATGGATTTTTTAGCTTTGAAATTTCAACGAGAGCGCCCCTGTAATAACAGATTCGACGTTTGGGTAAGGGAGCGGCTTTATCAGCTTAACCCCCTCTCATTGTTTAACAACTCCCACGCAGACTTGACAAAGATATACACTAATACATTAAGCTATAATGAAATAAATTTATGGTAGGAGATAGACATGAACAAGCTAACTAGATTATTCATTCCACTTGCAATCATATCGGTTATTCTGGTTCTGCTGACGGGTTGTGCCGGACCAGCAGGGACACAGGGGGCAGTAGGCCCACAGGGGGCAGTAGGCCCACAGGGGGCAGCGGGACCGCAGGGAGCAGCAGGGCCACAGGGAGAAGCAGGTCCGGTAGGACCGGAAGGTTCACAAGGGTTACATGGACTCCCTGGGCCAACACGACAGATAGTTGTCACCTGGGACCCTGCTGATTGGTCTCCCTGGAGCTGCCTTGCCACTGTCGAGGTCATGCCCAATCAGGATGTGCGAATTAAGGGGGCTGGTTTTGACAGGGGAGATGATGTAACAATAAGCATCTGCCGGGACAATATGGTATGGGTAGAGGAAATCACTGCCAATTCATGCGGAGCATTCGAGAAATATACCACCGTGCCAGACATCAGCCTGGGACCTGTCACGGTAAGGGCATGGCTCAATGCAGACATCGTTGGCGACGAAGTCGTTGATGGAGACCTTCAGGCTTGCTGGCCGTTGGATATCGTGGACCATATAGGGTGGGTTATATAGCAGATAACGGCGGCCTAGCTATTAAGTCGGTTACACAGAAGGAACTCAAGGAGGTATTTGTTACTGGCTGGCGCATCAGCTGCTGGCATGGTTAACCTTGACATAGTGGATTAGAACAATGTCTAAACAGCACTTACCATCGCTGGGGTTTGCTGTCTATAGTCGCCATTCTTCTTATCGAATCTATGTGTAAAGACAGTAAATAATCAATGCTAACAGGTGTATAATTTATCAATTCAACACCTACGTTTATTGTCCTTCTTTCACCATTAATGAAAGGGAAATTCCTCATACTGTTGTTATGTTTGTGACCATGAATTATCCAACCATCCCACGGCGTCTGCCTTTTATCAGGGTTATGAATGAGAAGAAATTTATATCCGCCATAATGTAACACTTTACTGTCAACTACATTTACACCTCTATCATGGCTCCCTCTAATAGAGAAACAGTGTCCCTTCAGCTGCCTCATCCAGTGCCTCGCTGGTCTTGCCCCCCTCCCGAAAGCCCAATCGCCAAGGAAATAGACGGTATCCTTGGCATGAACTGTATTATTCCAGTTTCGTACCAATGTCCTATTCATTTCTTGAGCATTACGGAAAGGCCTGTGGCAATATCTTATGATGTTGGCGTGACCAAAATGAGTATCCCCGATAAGATATACAGATTTCCGTGCACCAATGTTCCTTACGAAATTGATAAGTCTATAGAATATAGGTTGTCTTTCCTCAGGCAAACCCAGCAACTCCCTTAATCTAGTTACCGTTCTCCAATACCAGTATCCACTTAAGGCTTGCCGCCGGTTCAACCACCTCCTGAGTATCAGGTCATATTCCCGCAATATTTTACTGTCCTTGTCCAGAATGCTAACTCTAAGTAGGTGCTGGTTAATGTACGGTTGCTCTTTTTTATTCAGATAGTGCCATATTTGGTGGAAATTGTGGTCGATGTCTTTGAACGCTATTGTCGTGTGAAACCTGTAATCCGGT